>DASTKG010000160.1:0-22425 GCA_035716005.1 Candidatus Eiseniibacteriota bacterium | reverse complement strand
GAAGGCCGCGCTCTCCCATCGCGGCACGGCCGTCGTCGACATCCTCTCCCCCTGCGTGACCTTCAACAATCACGAGGGATCGACGAAGTCGTACGACAACGTGAAGGAGCACGACGCGCCGCTCCACGACATCACGTTCGTGCCCGCGCACGAACCGATCATGGTCGACTACGCGCCGGGCGAGACGCGCGAGGTGCGCCTCTTCGACGGCTCGCGCGTGACGCTGAAGAAGCTCGCCGACGACTACGATCCGAGCGACGGCATGCGGGCGATGGTGACGCTCCGCCAGGCGCGGGAAGAGGGGAAGTTCGTGACCGGCGTGCTCTACGCGAATCCCGGAAAGCCGGCTTTCGACCGCGAGATGGGCATGGTCGATCGGCCGCTCTCCTCGCTCACGCTGGAGCAGGTGCGGCCCGGGCGCGCGGCGCTGGAGGAGATCATGGCGAGCCTTCGGACCGGCGCGGGCGCGCCGGTGTCGGCGGGCGGGGGTTGATCGGCGGGCGAAGCCGCCTCTAGCGGAAGCGGGCTCTCACGCGTTCGGCCAGCGCCGCCAGCAGGCGGCGGGCCCACGGCGCCACCACCATCGAATGAATCGCGCGGGCCATCGCCGGGGGATCCGGCGGCGGCCCTTCGCTCTTCACGAGGAAGACGTCGGGATCGGGCGTGAAGGTCACGTCGACGACGTTCGGGAGGGCGCGAAGCGCCGCGTCGCTCCGCCGCACGCAGATCGAACGGCAGGCGAGGCCGGTGACGCGCACTTCGAGCAGGCCGTCGTCGCGGCGGCGGACCGAGGCCACCTCGGGCCGCTCGAAGACGTTTCGCAGCCCCGGCATCTATTCCTCGTCTTTGTTCGGATCCTCGCCGCGCGTGTCGCGATAGTAGAGCTTGAACTTCTTCCGCAGCGCCGCCTGCCGCCGCGACTCCTGCCACTCCTTCAGCGAGGGGATCCGCAGCCCCGACCCCTTGGCCCAGCCGCGAAGGTAGAGCCAGCCGAAGAGCATGCCGCCGAGGTGCGCCACGTGCGCGACGCCGCTCCCCGACGCGGAGAGGCTCGACCAGAAGGTGATGAGCCCCAGGATCAGCACGAACCACTTCGCCTTGATCGGAACGATGAAGTAGAGGAGGAGCGTCCGGTCGGGGAAGAGAATCCCGTACGCGGCCAGGAGGCCGTAGATGGCCCCCGAGGCCCCGATGATGGGGATGTACGAATTCCAGCCCGTCACCACGGAGCAGATCCCCGCCCCGACGCCGGTCACGAAGTAGAAGCGCGCGAAGCGTTCGCTCCCCCACGTCGCCTCCAGCTCCGAGCCGAACATCCAGAGCGCGAGCATGTTGAGGCCGAGGTGGAGAAGTCCCCCATGGAGGAACATGTACGTGCCGAGCTGCCAGACGAAGAAGTGATGCGTGACGTCGTAGGGGACGAGGCCGAAGATCTGATCGAGCCGCGTCCCGGCGACCGTCCCCGCCACGAGCTGGAACGTGTAGATGGCGACGTTCGCGATGAGGAGCGCCTTCACGACCGGCGGCACGCCGCCGCCGGGGCCGAAGGAGCGCGATTCCCGCCACCGCATGCTCATCGGACGCTCCCCCGCGTCTCGCCGGCCGCGGCGCGCAGGTAGAGTTCCCGCTCGGCCCGCGAGTCGTCGAAGTGCTGGCGGATGCGGGAGTCGAGCTCGACCCGGAGCTCCACCTTCCGGCGCTCCATGGCGCGCGCCGCCGTCTCGATCATGTCGTCGATCCGGTGCTCCAGGAGGGCGCCCGGCGTCCCCCACACGAACGAGGGCACGTACGCCGGCTGGAGCGCCGTTCCGTAGAGGTTGCAGCCGCATCCGACCACCGCGCCGGTCGGAAACGTCGCGCCGATGCCGGTCTTCGAGAAGTCGCCGATGGCGAGGCCGAGGAGCCGCTGACCGCTGTCGGTCCCCTCCTTCGCGAGATAGGCGTCGGCGGAGCCGAAGTAGCGGACGTTCGAGTAGTTGTTCTTCAGGTCGCTCGTGATGGTCCCCGCGCCGAGATTCACCCACTCGCCGATGAAGGAGTGCCCCACGAATCCGTCGTGCTGCTTGTTGGCGTGGCCCTGGAAGACGGTCGCCTCCACCTCGCCGCCCACCTTGCAGACCGGGCCGAGCACCGTTCCCTCCCGAATCTGGGCGCCCGCCTTCACGCGAGAGCCCTCCCCGATCACGGCCGGACCCTCGACGTAGGCGAGCGGCTCGACGACGGCGTTCTCGCCGACGAGGATCGGGCCCCCTTCGGCGTTCAGCACGGCGCCCGCCATCACGCGGGCGCCCCGCGCGACGTGGATCGCCTCGGGCTGGAGCACGTGCGCGCCCGCCTCGATCGTTCCCCGCACGGTGCCGGCCTGGAAGGCGTATCGGAAGTCCTGCACGATCTGCCGCGGGCTCCACCGGATCAGGTCGGCCGCGGAGCGGGCCAGGAACGCGTTCACTTCGGCGGGATAGCGCAAGTCCTCGAAGGCCGTCTCGGGCGATCCCTCCCGCAGGCGGGCCGCGGCGCGCGCCGCGCGGGCGGCGGAGACCTTGGCCGCGAAGATCGTCCCCTCCGCCATGAACGACGCCTCGAGCGGCGACGCGGCGAGGAAGTGGAGCACCTCGTCGTCCGTCATGCAGAGCCGCCCGTTCACGAAGAGGGTCTCCCCCTCGGGCGGATCGCCGACGGTCGCCGTCGGATAGAGGATCCGCGTCCACTCCTCCAGCTCGGGGCGCACCATGAGAACGAGGTGCGCCTCCGGAAACGCCCGCACGAGCTTTTCGACGAGGGTGAAGGCGCCGCAGCGAAGGGAGAAGACGGGGCGAAGCGCGGCCAGCGGGCCGAACGAATCGACGGCGGGATCTTCGTACAGACATAGGTTCATGGGCGGAGCGTAGTGGCGCGCCATCGACGCGTCAAGTAAGGTACAATGCCGCCATGAACGAACCGAAACGCGATCACGCGCGCGACGCCGCGCCGGGCCCCGCGGTCGCGGCCGCGAACGGCGGCGCGCCGGCCTCGCCGCGCGAGCCGTCGGCCCGCGCGCTCCGCTATCGCGAGCACCGCATTCCGCGACGCCACCGCGTCTTCGTGAACCGCAATCTCCGCATGACGCGCATCCGCGCCATCGGGTTCGATCTCGACCATACCCTCGCGCATTACGATCCGATTCCGGTCGAGGGGCTCGCGTTCGACCTCACGAAGCAGAAGCTCGTCGCGTCGCGCGGCTATCCCGAAGAGGTCCTGGCGCTGACCTACGACCCCAACTTCGTGATCCGCGGGCTCGTGGTCGACAAGAAGCGCGGCAACCTCCTCAAGATGGACTATTTCAACTTCGTCTCGCGCGCGACGCACGGCCTCGTGGGACTTCGATCCGACGAGCGGAAGCGCGCCTATCGCTCGTCGCGCATCCGCGTCGGCCACGAGAACTACGTCTCGGTCGACACGCTCTTCCACCTCCCGGAGGTCTACCTCTACGCCTGCGTCGTCGATCTCCTGGAGAAGCGCCGCCCGAACGGCGGGGGAGGCGCGGCCGGCGCCATCGACTACGAGAAGATCTACACCGACGTGCGGGAAATGATCGACGAGGCGCACCGCGACGGCAGTCTGAAGTCGGTCATCACGAGCGACCTGGATCGCTACATCCGCTTCGATCCGGAGCTCCGCGTCGTTCTGGAGGAGTTCCGCCGCGCCGGGAAGAAGCTCTTCCTGCTCACGAACAGCGAGTGGTCCTACACCGACAAGCTGCTCCGGCACCTCCTCCAGCGGGGCCGCGGCGCGCCCGCGCACTGGTCGGAGCTCTTCAACGTGATCCTCGTCGACGCGCGGAAGCCCGGCTTCTTCTCCGAGGAGGGCGCGCCGGAGCCGATCGAGGAGCTGAGGGGACAGAAGCTCGCGGCCGTGACCGGCAGCGGCGGGAGCGGAGCCTATCTGGAGCGCGCGCTCGGCGCCGCGGGCGAGCACGTCCTCTACTTCGGGGACCACACCTACGGCGACATCCTCCAATCGAAGCGCGTCCTCGGCTGGCGGACCGCCATGCTCGTCCCCGAATTGGACCGCGAGATCCAGGTGACGCAGGACTTCGCGAAGGACTTCGACCGGCTCTCGAAGCTCTCGGCCGAGCGGCACCACCTCGAGATCGACAAGGCGGCCGTGGGGCGCGAGCTTCGCCGTCTGACGCTGGTTCTGAGCGACGGCGAGCCGACCGACCACGCCAAGCGCGAGGAGATCGCGCAGCGGATCCAGGAAATTCCGGGGCAGATCGCGGAGATGGAGAAGCGGAGCCTGGAGCTGGCGGGGGAAGTCGAGAGCCTGCAGGTGAAGATCGACCGCTCCTACAATCCGCGGTGGGGCTCCCTCTTCCGCGAGGGGAACGAGTCGAGCCGCTTCGGGCACCAGCTGAAGGATTTCGCCTGTGTCTACACGAGCCGGGTCTCGAACTTCCTGCACTACCCCTGGAACTACTACTACCAGTCCCCCGTCGGGTACATGCCGCACGACATCTAGGGCCTCTCCGAGCCGCCCGGAGCCGTCCGGCTACGCACCCCTCGTCGCGACGGCGCGGAGCGATGCCTCGAGCGCGGCGGCCGCGAATTCGATCTGGGCCCGCGCGATGCGGCGGGAGGGATAGAACGACACGATGTTCCCCCCGCGGCCGCCGGGAATCGCCAGGACCCCGCGCCGCATGAGGTCGTCGATCACGGACGCGGCGCGCGCCGGATCGGCGGCCCGCGTGTCGCGATCGGACACGATGTCGACCGCCAGGAGGAGCCCCGCCTGGCGCACGTCCCCCACGATCGGAAGCTCGCGAATCGGCCGGAGCGCCGCCTCGAAGCTCGCGGCGGCGTCCGCGGCGGAACCGGCCGTCGACTCGAGAAGCGAGAGGGACGCGAGAGCGCCGGCGCACGCGAGCGGATGGGCGTAGTACGTGCTTGCGTAGGGAGACTCGCCCGAGGGAGCCCGGTGCCCGGCCCAGACGTCCATCAGCCGCTTCCTCCCGAAGAGCGCCGCGATCGCGACGCCTCCGCCCAGCCCCTTCCCCGCCGCGATGAGATCGGGCTCCGCCTCGGGCCCCGAGCGCTCCCACGCCCACCACGGGCCGGTCCGTCCGGCCCCCGTCAGGATTTCGTCGTGGATGACGACGAGCCCGCGAGCGCGGGCGCGCGCCGCGAGCCGGGGCAGGAACGACGCGGGGGGAACGATCACGCCGGCGCGCCCCTGAATCGGCTCCACGAGGACGGCGCCCGGCGGATCGGGGCCGTCGCACGCGGCCTCGACCACGCGCCACCCCTCGTCGAAACAGGCCAGGTCGCAGCCGCCGCAGGCGCGCTTCAGCGGGCAGCGATAGGGATCGGGGAACGGAATGTGGATCGCGCGAGGCGCGTCCCCCGCCATCACGAGCGGCGGCGACGCCGGAAAATGGGTCGCCTCGAGCGCGGCGCCGAGCTGGCCGTGATAGCTCCCCTCGAAGGCCACGAAGCGGCGGCGCCCCGTCGCGAGCGCGGCCGTCTTCAGCGCGAGGTCGACCGCCTCGGAGCCGGTCGTGGCGAGAAGGACGCTGGAGAGGGCGCCCCCTTTCTCCGAGAGGCGCCGCACCAGTCGCTCTCGCGCGGCGTGCGGCTGGAGATCGCCGAGACCCTGCGCGAGACGCCGCGCCTGCGCCGCCACCGCGCGCGCGATCTCGGGCGCCGCGTGGCCGAGCGACGCGGCTCCGAATCCGGACGTCAAGTCGATGTATCGATTGCCGTCGAGGTCGACCACGACGGAGCCCTTCGCGCGATCCCAGACGATCGGAAGCGGAGCGTCGCCCCAGATGGCGGCCCCTTCCGCGCGGCGAAGCCGTTTCGCCGCGGCCGCCGACTTGGGCCCCGGCGGCGGAACGGCCATCGCCGGCAGCTCGTCGCCTCGAAGGGCCGGGCGCCGGCTCACGCCTTCGCCCGCCTCGTCTCCACCCACGTGACGCCCGCGAGGATGAGCGCCGCGCCGAGGAAGAAGGCGGCGGTGAATTTCTCGCGAAAGACGAGCCACGAGAGGACGGAGGTGATGACCGGCTGCGTGTTCTGGGCCACGGCGACCTTCGCCGTGTCGAGATGGCGGAGCGCGTACATGTAGAGAGGATACGCGATCGCCGAGGTGCCGACGGCCAGGTAGAGGATCGCGCCCCAGAGCGGGAGCGAAATGCTCGGGAGATGCGGAATGGCGCCGGGAAGGAAGGCGGCGGGGAGCGCCATCAGCGTCCCGCTCACGATCACGCCGGTCGTCACCGCCATCGCGTCGTATCGCGCGAGGAGCGGCTTCGAGAGGACGGTGTAGAGCGCCCACGCGAAGACCGCGACCAGGATGAGGAGATCGCCGCCGAGCACCTCCATCTCGCGCCGGAGCCCGCGCTCCGTGAGAATGACGACGACGCCGGCGAACGCGACGAGGATGCCCCCGAGCGCCGACCACGGCGTCCGCTCGCGGATCATCACGCGGGCGAGGAGGAAGACGGCGAGCGGCGTGAGCGCGTAGAGGAGCGACGCGTGGCTCGGGGTCGAGTGGACCATGCCGAAGAGGAAGAAGCCCTGATTCACCGGCACCACCAGAAATCCGAGGAGCGCCACGCGGGGCCAGTCGCGCCTCTCGATCCCCGCGACGCCTCGCAGACCTTGCCAGCTCGCGAGCACGGTCGACGCGATGACGAATCGGATGAGCGCCACCGGAAGCGCGCCCAGCGCCATGACGGCGCCCTTGGCGAAGAGGTGGGTCGCGCTCGAGAGGATCTGGTTCACGGCGAGCGCCAGGGCGACTCTGCGTTTCGACGGGATGGGCGGGTTCCTTTCGAGGGGGCGCGGAACGAATCGGGGCCGCGGCCGAGCCGGCCCGGAAGCTCCGGCCGGCCCGCAGCTTAGCCCAGAGCACCCCCCTTCGCAACCCGCTGGCGCGCGCGGCCCGGTTCGGGTATGCTGGGTGGCTCTGGAGGAACCAAACACATGATGGATGCCGATTTCCGGAATTACCTCCGCGCCGCGCAAGGGCCGGAGCCCGACATCTCCCTGAGCAATCCGCGCTGGCACGAGACCGAACTCGTCGCGCGAAAGTTGATCGAGACGAGCGCCGCGGAACCGGGGCTCAAGTCTCTGATGAACGAACCGCTTCGAAAGAAGCGATGGGATCTCCTGCTTCTCTGCGGGCTCCTGCACCAGGCGCTCGGACAGCGATTGCCGGCGATCGAATGCTTCGAGGTCGTCGGCGACAAATGCGTGGCGGCCAACGACCGCGACGCCGTGATTCACCTGCTTCCTCGCCTCATCGATCCGGAACCCACCTCCCAAGCCGTCCGATTCCTCCACTACCTCGCGAAGAGCGCCGCCTCGGAAGAGGAACGGATCGAGTCGCTGCGGCACGCCATCGCGATCCGCCCGTCCGATCCCGATCTCCATCTCGACCTCGCGGACGCGCTGGAGCGCGGCGGCGACACGGAGGCGGCGCGGGAGCACCGGCTTCGCTATCTCGAGCTGACGCTCGAGGAGACGCGCCCGAAGGGGCTCTCCGAGCCCGTGGCGCGGGCCGTGGAGGACGATCTGGCCGCCGAGCCGAAGCGCGTCGGCGCCATCGTGGTCCAGTACGCGGCTAAGGTGGAGTGGAAGGAGGCGGAGGCGGTGCTGGAGCTCGCGATCCCGGAGCTGGAGAAGCGCGCCGCGGGACTTCTCGCGTGGGACGACCTCGCGCTCCTGCTGCCGAAGATCCTGGGAACTCCCGCCGGGCGCGAAACCGCGGCCGAGCTCCTGAGAATCGCCGTCGCCCGAGAGCCGCAGCCCGCCGCGATCGTCGAGGGATCGGGCGTTCTCGACCCCTCGATCGACGCGAACGTCGTCGTCTCGCGCGTGCCGAAGATTCTCGCGCTCCCGCCGGGCGGGTACGTGACGCACTCGGCGTGGGGGCTCGGCCGCGTCGCCGCCACCGACGGCGAGACGCTGAAGCTCGACTTTCCGAATCGGCCCGGCCACTCCATGTCCTTCGCGATGGCGTCGAAGTCGCTGCTCAAGCTTCCGAGCGACGGGCTTCGCGTGCTCTCCATCGAGAATCCCGAGACGTTGCGTGAGCTGGCCAAGGCCGGCGATCCCGATCTCCTCGTCCGCGCGCTGCGCGAGGTCGGGGGACGCTCCACCACCGCGAATCTGAAGCCTCGGTTCGAGGCGGCTCTCCCCGGCGGGGACTGGTCCGCCTATCTGAAGAAGGCGAAGGAGAAGGCGAAGGAAGATCCCCGCTTCGACATGAGCGAGGCGTACAAGAACACCTTCGCCCTCGCCGCCGAGGGACAGGCCGGCAGGGCCACCGTGCTTCCGCGCCTCTCCTCCCGCGCGGCGGCGAAGGGTCTGACCGTCATCAAGAAGTTCCTCCGCGAGCACCCCGAGGAAGAGGGCCAGCTTCGCGAACACGCCGGACCGCTCGTCGCCCGCTGGTGCCACGACGACTCGCTCGAGCTGACCGGCCGCGCCCAGTCGCTCTGCTACGCGGTCGGCTGGAAGAGCCTCGAACGGGGAGAGGCCGTGCGGGCGCTCGGCGAGCTGATCCACGAGGGGCTCCGTCCCGACGATCTGAACATCGGCGAGTACCAGGAGCTGATGATGGACCTGGCCGAGGGGGCGCCCGAGGAGGAGCAATTCCTCTGGCGGGCGTTCGAGAGCCGCCTCCCGCGGCTCCGCGATCGCGGGCGCCAGAGGCTCCAAGACATTCTGGGCGACGGCTACGCGCGCACGATCGAGCAGCGCGTGCAGCGGAGCGCCGACGCGCCGAGCCTCACGGCCCGGATCATCGAGCACTTCGCGGCGAACCCGGACGAAGTCGGCGCCCCGCCTCAGGGCGCGCTTCTCGTCGCGGCGATCCGGCTCCTCGAGAAGGAGCTCGCGGAAGGAGTGCCCGAGCGGCTTCTCGCTCTTCTCGACGAAGGCGGAATCTTCCGATCGCGCTTCATGAGCGCGGCTCCCGACTCCGAATCGATGGACGCCATCGAGCGGACCGTGACCGCCTGGGGCGGCAGCGAGCGGCGGCTCGTCCCCATTCTCGAATTCCTCCGCGAGATCGGACACCCCGAGATCGCCGACGCCTACGAGGAGCGCCGCAAGGCGAGGGCGAAGAGCCTCCTCGAGGGGATGACGACCGAGGACGTGGAGACGCACTACACGCTCATGACCAAGACGACCTACCAGCGCCTCGAGGCCGAGCTGAAGCGGCTCGCCTTGGAGCTGAAGACGACGATCCCGGCCGCGATCGAGCGGGCGCGCCAGCTCGGCGATCTCAAGGAGAACGCCGAATACGAGGCCGCGAAGCTGAAGCAGGCGAACGCCGCCAGGCGCGTGCAGGATCTGATGAACCTGTTGGAGAAGACGCGCGTGCTGGAGTCGCTCGAGATCGATCCGACGCGGGTGGGCGCGGGGACCGAGGTCTTCCTGACCGCCCTGGGCGGCGAAGACGGACCCTCCACGGTCCGGTTCTGGATCCTCGGCGAGGGAGACCATCTCCTCGGCGACGGGATCCTCTCCTACCGGGCGCCGATCGCGAGGCCGCTCCTCGGCCGCAGCGCGGGCGCCGAGGTGGAGATCGAGTTCGAGACGGGCGTCAGGCGGTTCCGGATCGAGTCGATCCGCAAGCGGCTGCCGGGCGATCCGGTGCCGGTCTAGCCGCCACGCGCCGCGCGGGCGCGGCGGTCGGAGAGGTTGCCCGCACCGCGACGAGTCGCGGCGCATCCGAAGACGACGACGCCCCGAGGTTCGGGGGAAACCACGGAAAGGAGACACCGTCATGGCGAAGCACGTTGTGAAGCCCCTTCCCTACGCGAACGACGCCCTGAAGGGAATCGGCTCCAAGACGATCGAGATCCATCACGACAAGCTCTACGCGGGCTACGTGAACAAGCGTAACGAGATCGAGGACGCGCTGGCGAAGGTCGACCGGAGCAAGGCGAACCAGATCTACTCCGACATGCGCGGCATGAAGCACGAGGAGACCTTCGCGGCGAACGGCCAGATCCTCCACGAGATCTATTTCGCCGTGATGGGCGGCGACGGCCAGCCCAAGGGCGAGGTCGTGGACAAGATCAAGGAGGACTTCGGATCCTTCGCCGCGTGGGAGGAGGACTTCAAGGCCTCCGGGATGTGCGCGCGCGGCTGGGTCGTCCTGGCCTTCGATCCGACCGACGGCCGGCTCCACAACTTCATCGGCGACGCCCAGAATCAGGGCGGCGTCTGGGGCACCTTCCCGGTCATGAACGTCGACACCTACGAGCACTCCTATTTCATCGACTACGGCTCGGACCGGAAGGCCTACCTCGAAGCCTTCATGAGGAACGTCAACTGGGACGAGGTGAATCGACGCTTCCTGGCCGCCACCCAGATGACGATGGCCCGGAAGTAACGTACGACGCGGCGGCCGGAAACGGCTCGCCGCCCAGTTGCAGATCGGCGGGCGCCCGTGCGGATTGCACGGCGCCCGCTTTCCTTTCCCCCGCCGCCCCTCGCCCGCTCAATGCATCTCGCTTGATTGCAATGCTTTGCGCCATCTTGCCCGGCGGCGCTCTCCCGGCATGGCCTTTGCTCTCTTCCCCAGGGGTTTTTCCTGTTCGATTCGTATTTCGTTCGCGATGGGGATCGCGAAAACCAAGGAGACCGACATGAAGACGGTGAAGGTGGTCGTCCTCGCGCTGGCGGCGCTCGGAGCGCTGGCCGCGTTGAGTGGGTGCACGGACACGTCGTCGCGGGCCATTCTGCAGGTGGTGAACGTGAACGACGGCCAGGTCTACTACAGCGATCTCGTGTCGGACTCCGGCACGGTCGTGGCCGACGAGGTGAAGGTGACCTTGACGAGCACGCCGAACGCGGGCACCCCCGCGCTCGCGCCCGGGACGCCCTTCTCCCAGATCATCCTCACCGGCTACACGGTCACGTTCGACAACGGCATCTACCCGCCGGTCTCGGGCGGCCTCTCGGGCATCGTCTACTCGGGCGAAGAGGCGACCTACTCCATCGCGCTCTCGGATCTCGGCGCCAAGGCCGCGGTTTCGACGTCGACGGCCGTGAGCACCACCGCGCGGATCACGATCAACGGCTTCAATCACATCAACGGCGGGAACAACGGCGACCACGTCTCCGCGACGGCGAGTCTTCCGGTCCAGGTCGCGAACTTCAAGGACTCCGACATCAATCAGTAGCCGGCGACTCCTCGCGATCCCCTCGGCCCGCCTCCCCTCGGTGGCGGGCCGATTCTATTTCGGCCGGCGGGGCGGGCGCTTCCAGCGGTAGCTCTCGAGCGGGATGCGCCCCGATTGATCGAAGACCACTCCTTCCCGCTCCAGGCGGAATCGCTGCGGGAGATCGCCTCCCGTGACGCCGCGCCCCAGGCTGAGCCTCCCCTGCGCGTTCACGACGCGGTGCCACGGCAGACGCGCCCCCTCGGGCGCGGCGTGGAGCGCGTAGCCGACGAGCCGCGGCTGTCGCGGAAGCCCCGCCAGGCGCGCCACGTCGCCGTAGGTCGCGACGCGGCCGCGGGGAATGCGGCGGACCACCGCGTAGATTCGTTCGTAACGGCTCGGGCGGGGCGGTTTCTTCATCGATACGCGAAGAGCATCGCGTAGATGATCCAGATGACGACCATGAAGCCGATGGTGAGGGCGGTGAAGCCGAAGGCGCGGATGGCGCGGAGGACGATGGGCGGATAGGGCTCCACGAGGTGCTTCTCCAATTCGCCGCGGCTCACGAGGTACTCGTACTCGGCCGGCTTGTCCTCCTTGAATTCCTCGAGGGACATCCGTCCGGTGAAGATGACCAGGTCCATCGGGAACTTCTCCGGCCTCAGGTGCGTGTTGAAGAAGTGCACCGTGAAGATGAAGCCGACGGCCAGGAGCGCCTCGTCGCTGTGGATGATGGTGGCCACGTTGATGAACCAGCCCGGCGCCACCCGCGTGAAGAGCTCCGGGAACCAGAGCATGAGCCCGGTGGAGCCGATGACCATCATTCCCCAGAAGACGGCGAAGTAGTCGAACTTCTCCCAGTAGGTCCACCGGCCGTACTGGGGCCGCGGCCCCTTCCCCAGGAACCACTTCACGCTCCCCACGAAGTCCGAGAGATCCTTTTTCGTGAAGAGCATCGTGTCGCGCCCGAAGAGGAGCGCCCGCCAGGAGCCGTACTCCCGGCTCTTCCGGCGCACGAGGTCGACCACGTGCGTGGCGAAGGTGATGATCATGAGGACCGCCGCCATGCGGTGGACGTAGCCGGCCGACTCGAATCCGCCGAAGAGCCGCGCGAGGACGCGCGCCCAGCCGGTATAGGAGAACTTGAGCGTCATGCCCGTCAGCGCGAGGCTGAGGAAGCTGACGATCATGACGATGTGGAGCGTCCGGTTCAGCCGGGTGAAGCGCTCGAAGTAGGCTTCCTTCCGCTCAGCGGCCATCCGATTCCCCCTCCTCCTTCGGCTTCGGCTTCGGCTCGGCCGCCTCGCCGGGCGCTCCCGCGCCGCCCGATTCGGGGGTTCCCTCGGGGCGCCCCTCGGCGCCGCCCTCGGCCGCGTCCTCGGCGGCCCTCTCCGCCCGGTCGCGCGCGCGGCGCATCTGGAGCGCGCGCGGGAACCAGAGGATCGTGTGGAGCCCGCCCACGATGAAGGTGACGATCAGGAGCGAGGTCATCCCCCAGAACGTGTAGAAGAGGAACGGATACTTCTTCGGGTCGTGATGCGTCGCGTGCGTGAGGTAGCCCGCGAAGCGCCGCGTCGCGCCGGCGTGGCACTTCTGGCACGTCTGCAGGACGTTGGCCCGGCTCAGGTGCGACTTCGGGTCGTCGGCCGGGAGGATGTCGTGCGCCCCGTGGCAGTCGTAGCATTTCGCCGTCTTCGTGTAGCCGAGCTGCGAGACCTTTCCGTGGTACGTGTCGAAGTAGGTCTCGGCGATCTTCTCGTGGCAGCGCCCGCACTTCGACATGATGTCGAGCTTGAAGCCCGTCTCGTCGGTGCGCCGGATGGTGTGCGCCGAGTGGCAGTCGCTGCAGACCGGGAGCGGCTCCTTGGTCTTCCCCACCGCCGTGGCGTGGATGCTCTTCTCGAACATCTCCTCGATCCCGTAGTGGCACTTGCCGCACGTCTCGGGGATGTTCTTCGGATTCACGCTCGACGCGGGGTCCTTCTTCGGGAGGACGCCGTGCGCCGTGTGGCAGTTCGTGCACATCGCCGTCACGGTGAGCCCGCTCTTCATGAGCCCCTTACCGTGGATGCTCTCGGTGTAGTGCTCGATGATGTCGTGCTGCGTCCCCTTGTACCGCTTGGCCGCCTTCTCCCCCTCGCGGTGGCAGCTGGCGCAGAGCCGCGGCACGTTCGTGGGGAAGGTGGCCGAGGCCCGGTCGGTCTTGCCCAGGACGGCGTGCGTCCCGTGGCACTCCTTGCAGGTCGGTCCGTTCGGATCCTTCTTCGCCACCAGCTGCCCGTGCATGCTCGTCTGGTAGACCTGCCCCACCTCGGCGTGGCAGGAGCTGCAGTCGACCTTCTGCGTGATCGTCTCGCAGGCGCGCACGCGCGACGCGCTCACGCCCGTGTGGCACTGGCTGCAGGCCACCTTCGCGTGGCGCGAATGCGAGACGTCGTCCGCGTTCACCGCGAGCGACCGGCCGTCCTTGCTCGCCTTCAGGGCGGGATCCGAATGGCACCGCATGCAGTCGCTGTCGGCCATTCCCTGGTCGTAGAAGACCTTCCGCACCTTGTGCGGCTGGTGGCAGTCGACGCAGGCGGGAAGCGTGTGCGCCTGCTTCTCCCAGAGCTCCCCCTTGATGACCTTGCGGTGGACGGCCTCGATCTCCGCGTGGCACTGGGTGCAGGTCTTGGCGATGTTCGCGCGGGCGATGGAGGAGAGCGGATCGGTGTGCTTCCGGATCGAGTGCGCCGTGTGGCACGAGGCGCAATTGGGCGCCACGATGAGCCCTTTGCGCAGGAGTCCCTCGCCGTGGATCGACTCGGAGAAGTTCTCGAGGATGTGGTCCTGATGGATGGTCCGTTGCCGCTGGACCGTCGCGCCTTCCTGGTGGCACTTGCCGCAGAGGAACGGGACGCGGAGCGGGGCCACGGGCGACTTCGGATCCTTCACCCGCACGACGTCGTGCCCGCCGTGGCAGTTCTGGCAGCGCGGCGCCAGCGGATCGCCCCGCGCGATCGCCTGGCCGTGGAGCGAACTGGCGTGGAGAGCCTCGATGTCCTCGTGGCAGGAGCCGCACGCCACCGGCTTCAGGTCGTCGTCGTGGGGGAGTTCCTTCCCCTCGAGGTCGGCGTGGCACTGAATGCAGTCGACGTCGGCGTGGATGGAATTCTTCAGCCGCTTGACGTCGACGTAGACGGAAATCGTGCGGCCGTTCCGCGTTCCGGTCAGTTCGCGGTCCTCGTGGCAATCGAGGCACTCGCTGTTCTCCTGGGCGTGGGCCCCCCCGGTGAGGAGGGCCGCCGCGACCGCGAGCGCCCAGAAGATCGGGATTGGTCTCATGGCTCACGCCCATTATCGGGATTCGGGCGCGGAACCCTCTATGGTCCTGACGTCGTAGCCGTGCTTCGGCCTTGGCCTTACACGATCATGGTCCGGGGGCCTCGGGCCGGGGCGGGCCGCGGGGCGTGGGGGCTCAGCCGCCCGAGTCGAGGGGGGCCGCGGCGAGCGCGATCTCGACGACGCCGCGCCGGCGCTCCGCGAGGATCCGGAGCCAGCGCCGGCCCGAATCGAGGAGCACGACCGCCACGAGGAGGATGAGAACGACCGAGAGGATGCCGTCGACGTAGCCGATCAGGGGGCCCTTCTCGGCGAGATAGGCGGGCGAGAGGTAGCGGAACGTGTTCAGCACTCCGGCGGTCATGGTGGTGACCGTGAGGAAGGCGCACGGGAGGAGCGTCGTGAGCGCGTAGGCGGCCGGGCGCGTGCGAAGGAGGAAGGTCGTGCCGGCGGCGAGCGCGATGACGCCCAGCAGCTGATTCGAGACGCCGAAGAGAGGCCAGATGGTGTCGACGGTTCCCGTCATGAGGAGGAAACCCCAGGCGAAGCAGACGACGATGCCGACCGCCGCGACGCTCCAGACGTTCGTCGTCGATCCGAGGGGCGCCCAGACTCGCCCGAGGACGTCCTGGAAGAGGTAGCGCGCGACGCGCGTCCCCGTGTCGAGCGCGGTGAGGATGAAGACCGCCTCGAACATGATCGCGAAGTGGTACCAGTAGGCCATCATCCCGCTCATGCCGGGGATCTGGCGGAGGATGTTCGCCATTCCGACCGCGAGGGAGACGGCTCCCCCGGTGCGCCCCTGCAGCGTCTCCTCGCCGACGAGCCGCGTCAGCTCGCCGAGCTGCTCGGGCCGGATGCCCATCGCGGCCACCACCTTCGGCACGCCGTTGATGAGGTAGTAGTCGGCCGGGGCGAGCGTGGTCGCCGCGACGAGCGCCATGATCGCCACGACGCCTTCCGTCAGCATGGCGCCGTATCCGATGAAGCGGATGCTCCCCTCGTCGGGAACCATGCGCGGCGTCGTCCCCGACCCGATGAGGGCGTGGAAGCCGCTGATGGCGCCGCACGCGATCACGATGAAGCAGAAGGGAAAGACCTTCATCCCCGGGAGAACCGGTCCGCTCCCGTCGATGAAAGGCGTGATGGCCGGCATCCGGATCGTCGGATGGACGATGGCCACGCCGACGACGAGGAGCGCGATCGTTCCGATCTTCATGTAGGTCGAGAGGTAGTCGCGCGGACAGAGGAGGAGCCAGACGGGCAGGGTCGCGGCCGTCAGGCCGTAGATCGGGAGGATCCACTTGAGCGCGTCGGGCGAGAGGCGGAACCACGCGGCGTAGGGCGAGGCCATGAGCCAGGGGCCGAGGAGGACGGCCGCGAGGATGATGGCGACGCCGATGAGGCTTCCCTCCACCACGCGCCCCGGGCGGATCTTGTACATGTAGAGGCCGAAGAGGAGCGCCGCCGGGATCGTCATCGCCACGGTGAAGGTTCCCCACGGCGAGTGCGCCAGCGCGTTCACCACGATGATGCCGAGCCCCGCCAGGAGGAGGAGCGTGATGAAGAGGATCGCGGCCGTGGCGGCGGCGTGGGCGACGGGGCCGATCTCGCGGCGCGTGATCTCCGAGAGCGAGGCCGCCCCGTGGCGGACGGAGGCGAAGAGGATGATGAAGTCGTGCACCGCCCCGCCGAGCGCGGCGCCGATCAGGATCCAGAGGGCCCCGGGAAGGTATCCGAATTGCGCCGCGAGGACGGGCCCGATGAGGGGGCCCGCGGCGGAGATGGCGGCGAAGTGGTGGCCGAAGAGAACGAACCGGTTCGTCTTCACGTAGTCGCGCCCGTCGGCCCGCGTCACGGCCGGCGTCGGCCGCGTCGCGTCGATCCGCGCGACCTTGTTCGCCATGAACGCCCCGTAGTAGCGGTAGGCGAAGGCGAAGAAGACGATGGCGACGAGTGGGAGTACGAGAGAGTTCACGCTCGAGTCGGGCCTCCCGAGGCGGACCTATCGCGCCCGGCGCCGCGCGCCGGACGACGCTTCTGGCGCTACTTTTTCCCCGAGCCGGACGGCTTGGACGCCGGGGGCGTCGTCGTGGCCGGCGCGACGGCCGCCTTCTCCTTGTGCGGCACCACCCGGACGATCACGATCCCCCACGCCTGGCTCCGATGATAGACGGTGCCGGTGACGTCCACCTTCTGGTGGATGTAGGGAAGGAGCGGCTCGTTCGGATTCCGCCCCGGCAGCTCGCCCGCGATGAAGTAGATCCGGTCGATCGCGCGGTCGTAGAGGGCCAGCGTCTGGCCCGACTTCACGCAATCGATGGCGCACTGGTAGTGCCCCTTGCCGATCGACTTCGATCCGGCCTCGAGGAAGCAGGCAGGATCCATCACCTCGACGGTGATCGTCGTCGCCACGCCGCCGCCGATGACGAGCTTTCCGGGAGGAACGCCCGGGAGCGACACGCGCTTCCCATCGCCCACGGGCGTGGGCGCCTCGGCCTGGGAGCCCTCGCCGGCTCCGGCGCTCGCGCCCGCGTGATGCTCGTGACCCGTCGTGGACTGCGAGGCGGCCCGGTTCGCGCCGAGCGCGAGGAGCGCCCCGACCGCGAGAGCGAGGGAGGTGGCCGAGAGGCCGGCATGGATGCGCTTCATGATGAGGTTCCCCCTAACGGGTCGCTGGTGTCCGATGCGTGAGAGATCGCCGGCGGCCGAAGCCCGCGCACTACTTGACGCTGCCGCCCGGCGTGATCGAGGAAATCTTTACGGCCGTCACGCCGCCGCGCGTGTAGAACTTTCCGGTCACCGTGACCTTCTGCGCCGCGAAATCGATGACGCCCTTGTTCGGATCGTCGCCCGGGTTCTCGGTGGCGATCAGGTAGAGCTTGTTCGTCTTCGCTTCGAGAATGGCGAGGACCTGTCCGGCCTTGGCGCACGCCAGGAGGCACTCCTTGTGCGTCTCCCCCTTCGCGCCGTTCACGACCCAGCAGGCGGGGTCGACGACTTCGCCGACGATGGTCTTGATTCCGGTGGTGGCGCCGCCCTTCGGAGCGGCCGGAGCCTTGGCGGCCGGGGCCGGGGCCGCGCTCTTCGCGGGGGCGGCCGGCGTGGCCGGCGCCGCGGTCTGGGCGACGGCGAGCGGCGCGAGAATCACCGCGGTCATGGCGACGAGTGCGAGCGATGCGGCTACAACCCGAAACGGCTTCATTCAAGTCCTCCGTGTCTGCCAGGGGGTGTGGGGGGTCCCTTTCCCGTCCGGCAAGGGTACCAAAGCGGGTAAACCCCTGCAAGGAAGGCTGGTTCCGGCGAGGGCCTCCCCTCGCCCGGGGGGCCCGGCGCGGGGCGCCCGCCCTTCTGGTATCATCGTCGGTCTCGATCCAGCGGCGACCAGCGAGGAACCCCATGCCCCAGCCATCCCGACGCAGCCAACAAATCCCCTTCTCCCCCATTCGCGCCATGTTCCGCCTCGCCGACGAGATGGAGCGCGCGGGGAAGGGGCCGGTCATTCGATTCCATGTCGGCGATCCCGACTTCGCGCCGCCGGCCGCCGTGGTGGAGGCGACCCACGCGGCCATGAAGGCCGGCAAGACCCACTACCCCCCGAGCGTCGGCGTGCACGAACTCCGCCTCGCGCTCGCGGAGAAGGTCGAGAAGCAGAACGGCATCCGGGCGAACGTGGAGCAGGTGGTCACCTCCCCCGGCTCCACCGAGGCGCTCGTGGCGGTGATGGAGATCGCGCTCCATCCGGGCGACGAGATCCTGATCCCCGAGATCTATTGGCCCAACTACGTCCAGCAGGCGCTCCTCGCGAGCGCCAAGCCGGTCTTCTATCCGCTCGGCGCGGGCTACCAGCCCGACGTCGAGGGGACGCGGCGCGCGATCACGCCGAGGACCCGCTGCATCCTCGTCAATTCCCCGTCGAATCCGACCGGCGCCGTCGCGCCGGAGGCGACGCTCCGCGCCCTCCACGCGCTCGCCCGCGAGCACGATCTCTGGATCATCTCGGACGAGGCGTACGAGGACATCGTCTTCGACGCGACGCACTTCTCCATGGGGGCGATCGAGCGCGATCTCCCCGAGTCGGAGCGGCGCGTCCTCTCGCTCTTCACCTTCTCGAAGTCGTACGCCATGACCGGATTCCGCCTCGGCTACATCGTGGCGCCTACGATGCTCATGGGAACGATCTTGCGGAAGACGCAGGAGCCGCTCGTCGGGAGCACGGCCTCGATGATCCAGTGGGGCGGCCTCGCCGCGCTTCGGGATCCGGCGCCGATCGCGGCCATGCGGGACGCCTATCGCCGGCGACGCGACATCGCGGTCTCGATCCTCCGCGAGGCGGGCATGGTCGACTACACGCCGCAGGGCGCCTTCTACATCATGGCCGACGTCTCCTCCACCGGGATGACCGGCGACGCCTTCGCGAAGGCGCTCCTCGAGGAGGAGAAGGTCTGCGTCGCGCCCGCGGCGGGCTTCGCCCTCGCGCCCGAGTTCGGGTCGGACGGCGTTCCGGTCGGGGCGATGACGGCGGGCGGCGCGCCCGATTACCCCTCGAACCCGAAGGCACGGCACCTGGTGCGGATCGCCTTCTGCGTCTCCGACGACGACGTGCGGGAAGGATTGACCCGCCTGGTCCGCTTCGCGGAGCGGCGCCGGCAGCAGGCGGGGGCCGCCGTCAGGGCTTGACGGCCTCGCTCCCCCGCTTCCCCGGCCCGATGCGGTAGAAGACGGGCAGGACGAAGAGCGTCAGGAGCGTCGAGGAGAAGAGTCCCCCGATCACGACGGTCGCGAGGGGGCGCTGCACCTCGGCGCCGATCCCCGTGTTGAAGGCCATCGGGACGAAGCCGAGGCTCGCCACGAGCGAGGTCATGAGGACCGGCCGGAGCCGGCGTTCCGCCGCCGTTCGGATCGCCTCCATCCTCGCCATCCCGCCCGCTTCCAGCTCGCGCAGCGTCGAGACGAGGACGAGCGCGTTCAGCACCGCGACGCCGGAGAGCGCGATGAAACCGACCGCCGCCGAGATGCTGAACGGGAGCCCCCTCATCCAGAGGGCGACGACGCCCCCCACGCCCGCGAGCGGCACGGCGGCGAAGACCCGCACGACGTCGACCGGCCGGCGAAGGCTCGCGTAGAGGAGCGCGGCCACGAGAAGGAGCGCCAGCGGCACGACGACGAAGAGCCGCCGCTGCGCCCGCACCAGGTGCTCGAACTGCCCCCCGTAGCGGATGAAGGCGCCCGGAGGCAGCGCGACCCGCGCCTCCACCGCGCGCCGGACGTCGGCGGCGAAGCTCCCGACGTCGCGCCCTCGGACGTTCGCCTGCACCACCGCGCGGCGCCGCCCCCACTCCCGGTTGATCGCCGCCGGGGCCTCGACGCGCCGGATCGACGCCACGTCCGCCAGGGGAATGCGCGCGCCGTCCCGCGCCGTGAGGACGATCGAGCCGAGCATGTCGAGATCGCGCCGGTACGCCTCCTCCAGCGTGACCGCGATCGGAATGCGCCGCGCGCCCTCCTGCATGACGCCCACCTCGCGCGACCCGAGCGCCTCGATCACGTCGAGGATCTCCCCCGCCGGCACGCCGAGGCGGGCCGCCGCCCGGCGATCGACCTCGATCGCCAGCGTCGGCATCCCCGTCAGCTGCTCCGTCACGACGTCCGCCGCGCCCGGCACCTCGCGCACCACCCGCTCCACCTCCGACGCCTTCGACCGGAGAAGCTCCAGGTCGTCGCCGAAGATCTTCACCCCGAGATCGGAGCGGACGCCGGCCACCATCTCGTTCATCCGCATCTCGATCGGCTGCGTGAAGATCACGCGCATCCCCGGCATCGACTCGAGGGTCTTCTCCATGGCGGCGACGAGTTCCTGCTGCGTCCGGGCCTTCTTCCACGCGGCGCGGTGCCGCAGCGTGACGAAGATGTCGGAGACCTCGCTCCCCATGGCGTCGGTGGCCACCTCCGCGGTGCCGGTCCGCGTCCAGATCCGCTCGATCTCGTCGGGGAAGGCGCCGAGCAGCGCCTGCTCGATGCGCGTCCCGTAGCGGACCGATTCGTCCACGGAGACGCCCGCCAGCCGCACGGTGTTCAGAACGAGCGCTCCCTCGCTCAATCGCGGGACGAACTCCGATCCGAGACGGGGCGCCAGCGCCACGCCGACTCCGAGCGCGACGACCGCCGCCGCCAGCACGGCGCGCGGCCGGGCCATGGCCCCGGCCAGGAGAGGCCGGTAGACGCGCTTCAGGGCCGCGATCAGACGGTTCTCGCGCGCTGGCCGGGACTTGAGGAACGTGGCCGCGAGCGCCGGCATGACGGTGAGCGAAAGGAGGAGCGACCCGAGGAGCGCGAACATCACGGTCAGCGCCATCGGCCGGAACATCTTCCCCTCGACGCCGCCGAGCGCCAGGATGGGGAGGTAGACGATGAGGATGATGATCTCCCCGAACATCGTCGGGCGGCGCACCTCGATCACCGCGTCGCGCACGACGCGCTCCCGGTCGCGGCCCCCCGTCTCCCCGTCCGCGTCAAGGCGGCGGACGGCGTTCTCGACCTGGATGACCGAGCTGTCGACGATCAGTCCGAAGTCGATCGCGCCGAGGCTCATGAGCGTTCCCGCCACGCCCGCCCGCAGCATCAGGTCGAACGCGACGAGCATGGAGAGCGGGATCGCGGCCGCCACGATCAGGCCGGCGCGCCAGTTGCCGAGGAACGCGAAGAGAACGGCGACGACGAGGAGCGCGCCCTCGAGCAGGTTCGTGCGAACGGTCTCGAGGACGTGATCGATCAGCTCGGTCCGGTCGTAGATCGGCTCCACCGTGACCCCGGCCGGAAGCGTGCGGGATATTTCCTGGAGCCGCGCCCGCAGCCGGTGCGTGACCTCCCGGCCGTTCTCCCCCTTCAGGAGGAAGCCGAGGCCGAGCACCGCTTCCCCGCGCCCTCCCTCGGTGACCGCGCCGTGGCGGAGCGCTCGGCCTTCGACCACGGTCGCCACGTCGCGCAGCCGCGCCTGCGCGCCCGAGTCGGTCGTGATCACGATCTCCTCCAGCGACGCCGGCGCCGCGATGACGCCGACCCCCTGGATCGGACTCGCCCGTCCCGCCTCCTCCAGCACGCCGCCGCCGACGTTTCGATTGTCCCGCTCGATCGCCTCCACCAGATCGTCCAGACGAATCCCCCGGCTCGCCAGCGCCGCCGGGTCGACCGCGATCTGGATCTGCCGTTCGTCTCCGCCCCATGAATTCACCTCGGCGACGCCGGGGACCGACTGGAGCTGAGGCCTCACGATCCAATCCTGGATGCCGCGCAGCTCGGCGGCCGAGTGCTTCGGATCCCCGGTGACGAGATAGTGGAAGATCTCGCCGAGCGCGGTCGTGACGGGGCCGAGGCGCGGCGGGTCGATTCCCTCCGGGAGCGCGACGGTTCCCAACCGTTCGGTCAGCGTCTGCCGGGCGAGGTAGATGTCGGTGCCGTCCCGGAAGACGGCCGTCACCTGCGAGAGGCCGAGCCGCGACGTGGAGCGGACCTCCAGAAGTCCCGGGAGTCCCGAGATCGCCTGCTCGATCGGGGTCGTGATCTGGCGCTCGATCTCGAGCGCGGCGAGCGAGGAGGCGCTCGTGTTCACCTGCACCTGAATCGGCGTGGTATCGGGGAAGGCGTCGAGCGGCAGGCGCCAGATGGAGGCGATTCCGGCGATCGACAGAAGGGCCGCCGCGACGAGGACGGCGATCCGCCGCCGCACCGACCAGGCGATGACGGCGCTCAGCATCGGAGCGTCCTCATTTCGACGGAGCCTCCACCTCGCAGCAGCCCGTGCCGATCGCGCTCTTGTCGCTCTCGGTCAGGAGCAGGAAGCTACCGGTCGTGACCACCCGCTCGCCGCGCGCGAGCCCGCGCCGGACCGAAACGGTTCCGCCTTCGGCCTGATCCACCTGGAGGCGGCGCGACTCGTAGAGATCGTC
>DASTKG010000159.1:0-17519 GCA_035716005.1 Candidatus Eiseniibacteriota bacterium | reverse complement strand
CGGGGGGAACGGCGCCGCGAGGAACTCGAGGAGC
The DNA here is from genome assembly GCA_035716005.1 of Candidatus Eiseniibacteriota bacterium. Classification (GTDB taxonomy): domain Bacteria; phylum Eisenbacteria; class RBG-16-71-46; order SZUA-252; family SZUA-252; genus SZUA-252. The sequence continues at coordinate 17,485 of DASTKG010000159.1, read as the reverse complement.
GGAACGCGCCCCGCCATCACGATCCCGCCGGCGATGAGGAGAATCGTCGCCTCCGTGTTCCGGGCCCGGAAGGCGCGCACGGCGGCGCTCGCCATGAAGAACGCGAGGAGCGCGAAGATCGTCGATTGGAGCGACTGGAAGACGTAGACCGTGACCCAGTTGAACGGCGTCGAGGAGCCGTCGGGCAGCAGGCCGATCCCCTGCTTCGAGATCGCGCCGTAGATCCCGAAGGCGCTCGTCACGATCAGCCCGGTGAGCAGGACCAGCGCGAAGGGCCACCCCGACTCGCGGCGGCTGATCTTCCGGCTGTTCACCGAGAGGACGTTCGTGATGCCGAGGAGGAGCGCGAACGCCGCGACGATGATGAGCCACTGATCGAGGCGGGGGCTCATGCCGCTGTCGCCCGACATGAAGTCCTTCGGGATGTAGAGCGAGAGGATCGGGATCAACCCGGCGAAGAGCGCGACGAGGACCGGAATCTTGCTGCGGAGCGCCGGCGCGCGCATCCCCAGCGCGATCCCCACGATGGGAACGATCGCGAAGAGGGCGACGAGCGTCACGCGTCCGACGTCGAAGTTCATTGGGTCTGCACGAGTCTGAGGAACCAGGTCGCGCCGAGGCTCACCGCCACGATGCCGGAGATGCCGACGACCATGAGGAGCGCTTTCGCGATGTCCTGCCCGCGCATGGAGCCGAGGAGGACGGGCTCGCGCGAGAGGTAGGCGCCCGCCGCGTAGAGCTCCTCGCCGATCAGCGTGTAATCGCAGGTGGCGACGAAGAACGGCAGCTGGGTCGGATCGGCCTGCCCGGCGATCTGGATCGCGCCCGTCGACTGCCCGGTTTCGGCCAGGATCAGGGACTCCGCGAAGAAGTAGCCGACCAGGAAGATCGCGGCCGGTTTCTCGCGGATCATGCGCGCCGAGACAGTGGCCGTGTAGGCGAACTGGTCGTAGGTGACGTAGTTGACCATGTCCTCGCGGTAGAGATCGGGGCGCCCCTCCGCCATGTAGGAGGCTTTCACCGCCTCGCGCGCGGAGACGAAGGTGAGCGGATCCTTGTTCGGCACGTCGAGATCGGTGCCGTAACGGGCCGTGGCGCGGGCCACGTGCCCCAGGATCGCGATCGACGCGATCGTCTGGATGTCGTCCATGCTCTGGATGCCGGGAACGTAGAGGACCTTCTTGCCCAGCTCGGTCGCGCGGCCGATCGCCTCGTCGACCGCGTTCAAGCCGGCGATGCGCCGAATGAAGATCGGCTTGCCCGAGCGGGCCGCCGCGATGGACGAGAGGATGAGCCCGACGAAGATGAGGTTCGCGATGAGGGAATTCGTGCGCTCCGGCCGGAACCAGTTGTCGTGGGACGAGACCGGATCGCTCACGAGCGCGGGACCGACCGCCCCGGCGATGCCGAGCGAATCGGGGGTCTCCATGCCGCGCACGCGAAGCTCGTATCGGTAGGTCTTCCCGTCCTCGGCCTTCGCGTCGACGAACCGCTGCGTCCCCGGCGCCACCTTCGTCAGCGTCTCGAATTCGTCGGCCGGCGGCACCGCGCGCCGCACTTCGAGCATCGCGCCTTCGGGAAGCGTCGCGGGATCCTTCCAGGTGAGCAGAATCGCCTTCCCGCTGTCGCCGGGGCGATCCACGGCTTTGAAATCGGATGCCGCGGGGAGTTCAGGTGGAGGAGGCGGCGTGGTCTGCGGCGCCGAGGCCGAGGCCGGCGCCGCGGTCAGCAGAAGCGTCAGGAGAAGGAAGATCGACGCTGTGGTTCGCACGGAGGGCAGACTAGGCTGCCGTCCGGAGGGGTGTCAACGGGCTTTTCGGCCCCGAAGCCTCATGATGGGCCAGACATAGACCGAAAGCACGGGCCAGCGCGAGCAGAAGAAGCGAAGGGTGTCCTTCACCACCTGCCGCGGATGGACCTCGATTCCCCGGGAGAAGAAGGCCGGAAGGAGTTCGGGCTCGAGGCGGGCCTCCCGGAACTTCTCCATCATCCAGAAGGGATTCAGCTCCCGCTCCGGGTACTGGCCGTCCCGCGGGTCGCGGTAGAGGAAGACGGGCTTCCGCTCAAGGCGTCCGCTCTTCAGGAATTCGCGCACCCCGTCGGCCACCTGGTCGCCCCAGAGGCCGCGCGTCTGGCGCACGGCTTCCAGGAGCTGGTTCGCGCTCAGGCCCGGGAAGTGCTCTCCGATCATGGCTCGCCTCGCCTCGAAGTAGGGGCCGTTCGGCTCCCGCTCCATGTCGTGCCACCCCTTGCGCCGCCGGCCCCGCGCGGGGAGGTAGAGCGAGTTGTTCTCGTCGCTGAGGAAGAAGATCCCGCCCGGGCGAAGAAGTCGGTGGGCCTCGGCCAGGAATCCCTCGAGGTCCCGCACGTGCGAGATGACGCAATTCGCCATGACGCCGTCGAAGGAGCCGCTCGGGAACTCCATGGCGATCCCGTCGCCGAAACGCGATTCGAAGTTCTCGACGGGAGGGTCGATCTTCTGCGCCAGGTAGGTCCCGACCGCGACCATGTCGCGATCGATCTCCGTGGCGATCACCTTCTTCGCGCCGTGGATCGCCACGAGGAGCGCTTCGATCCCCCAGCCCGCGCCGAGGTCGAGGATCTCCTTCCCGTCGGCCTCGAGGTAGCGGTGCATCTCGCGGCCCTTCTGGATGATGTGCTCGATCCGCGCCGGGTTGCGCAGGATGTTCAGGTGCTTGTAATAGGTGAGGAAATACTCGGGGAGCTGCGCGCGAAGCTCGGCGTCGCTCTGCATGAGGATCGCGCGGAGCGAGGCGAGGCGGCGTTCGGTCGGTCCGGTCACGCCCCTGCGGATTCGTTCAGGTTCCGCGAGCGGCGGATCCCGTGGAAGTTCATTCGATTGTGAAGATGCTGCCGGCTCACGCCGAGCGCGCGCGCCGCCCGCGAGACGTTCGACTCGCAGTGGCGAAGCGCCTCGCGGATCGTCTCGGCCTCCACGGCCTCCATCGTCTCGCGAAGCGTGTGCTGGCCGTCCCACCGTCGCGCCACCGAGGCGCCGAGGCCGAAGAGGTGCGGCTCGAGGGGCACGCCCTCGTCGGAGAGGGCGATCGCCCGCTCCATCGCGTTCTCCAGCTCGCGGACGTTTCCGGGCCAGGGGTGCCGCATGAGGAGCTCCCTCGCGTCGGGCGTGAGACCCGGGATCTCCTTCCGCTGCCGCTTCGCCGACGCCTCGAGGAAGTGCTGCGCGAGGAGGAGGATGTCGTCGCCGCGCTCCCGCAGCGGCGGAAGCGTGATCGGCACGACGTTCAGGCGGTAGAAGAGATCCTGGCGGAAGCGCCCGGCGTCCACCTCGGCGCGCAGATCTCGATTCGTCGCCGCGATGAGGCGGATGTCGACCTTGCGCGTGACCGGATCCCCGACGCGCCGGATGTGGCTGTCTTGCAGAACGCGGAGAAGCTTCACTTGAAGGCTCGCCGGCATCTCGCCGACCTCGTCGAGGAAGAGCGTCCCCTTGTCGGCGGCCTCGAAGAGCCCGACGCGGTCCTCGTTCGCCCCCGTGAACGCGCCCTTCTTGTAGCCGAAGAGCTCGCTCTCGAGCAGGGACTCGGGGACGGCGCCGCAGTTCACGGCGATGAAGTTCTCGTCCTTCCGGGGTCCGTTCAGATGCACGGCGCGCGCCACGACTTCCTTGCCGGTTCCCGTCTCGCCGTTGATGAGGACGGTGACCTGCGTCGGAATGACGCGCTCGATCCGCTCGATGACGGCCGTCATGGCGGGGCTGTGCCCCACCAGGAGCCCGTAGCGCACGTCCTCCTTCAGGGCGCGGCGAAGATTCAGATTCTCGAGCTCGAGCCGGTTCTTCGTGTCCCGCAGCGATTCGTGGACGCGCGCGTTCTCGAGCGCGATGGCCACCTGCGCCGCGAAGCCCTCGAGGAGCGCGATGTCCTCGGGCGTGAACTCGTGCGTGATGGAGTGCGAGTCGATGTAGAGGACGCCGAGGACGCGTCCCGTGTTCAGGATCGGAATGGCCACGACGGTGCGCAGCGAGAGGGCCTTCACGCTCTTCCGGTCCTGGAAGAGCGACGAGCCGACGGCGTCCGGCACCCAGACCGTTTCGCGGCGATGCGCCGCTTCCTCGGCGATGCCCGAGGAGATCTGGAATTCGCTCGGCGGGAGCGTCGTCTCGTCCCGGCTTCGCGCGATCTCGAACTGGAGGCGCCCGTCCTCGTGCATGAGCATGAGGAAGCCGCGATCGGCGCCGGCGATGCGGATGACGGCGTCGACGACGCGAAGGAGGAGCTCGTTCGGATCGAGCGTGCCCGTGACCGAGCGGCTCGCGTCGAGGAGGTCTTTGTAGCGTCCGAGATGGGGGGTTCGCGGGCGCGATTGCGACGCCGGCTCCGCCAGGAGCTCGCGCTCCCACTGCGACAGGCCGTCGTTCAGCCGGTCGAGGGGGTCTCGTTCGGCCCGCTCGCTGCTGGTGTCGGATTCTCGGATAGGTTCGCCGAATGGCTCGGGAGTTGGCGACATCGCGTCCTTGCCTCGCTCGTTAACGCCCGGGAGGTGATACCCCAATCAATCTTCCGGAAGGTTAAGATACATCTGTAAAAAATGTTTGTCAAGTGTCGAACCCCCGGGTGAGACGCGAGCGTCCCAGCCAGAGGCCGAAAATGGCGTATCCTAGCCCCAAAGAGGCAACTACGGTGGCCGCGAGCGTGTCGCTTTTCACCCCCCAGAGCCAGACTCCGACGCCGGCGCCGACAAGTGTCGCGCCCGCGATGACGCCCAGCGTGCCCCACCGTCCACAAATCCGACTAAGGCGGTGCGTCGAATGGTCGACGCCGCCGATGTGGATCGCCCTCCCCCCGATGAGCCGCGTGGTGACGACGAAGATCACGTCGAAGAGGGGGTACGCCACGAGCGCCACGACGGCCGCGACGTGCGGCGGCGTGAAGGAGGAGTCGATCGCCTGGAGCGTGAGCGCCGCGAGCACGAAGCCGATCAGGTGGCTTCCCGCGTCGCCGAGGAAGATGCGGGCGGGCGGCGCGTTGTAGACGAGGAAACCCGCGGCGGCGCCGACCGTGGCCCAGGCGAGCGGGAGATCGATGCGCGCGCCGTGCACCAGGGCGAGCGCCACGAATCCGAGACCCGTGATCGGCGCGACCGCGCTCACGATGCCGTCCATGGCGTCGAGGAAGTTCACCGCGTTCAGGAGGGCCACCACTCCCACGACCGCGATCGCCGCGAGCAGAGGCTGGTTCGCCATGAAGCCGCTCGCGCCGCCCCATGTGACGAGACAGAGGGCCGCGCCGAGCTGCCCCATCAACTTTCCAAGGGGACGCATGGGACGCTTGTCGTCGACCAGACCGAGGAGGAGCGAGAGGGACGCCCCGAGCACGACGCCGAGCGCCGGCGCGGAGATCGGCGGCGAGGCGCGCAGGAGCGCCGCCGAGAGGAGCGGGCCGATCACCATCGCTCCGAAAACCGCGACGCCGCCGAGGAGCGGCGTCGGGTGGGGATGCGGCTTTCGTTCGTCGGGATGGTCGAGATATCCGGTCGCGCGCGCCAGCGAGCGCACGAGCGGAGTCAGAAGGAGCGCCGCCGCGAAGGAGAACGGCGCGACCTCGAGGAACGGCGGCGCGCCGGTCAAGCGCCGACGGCGGCGCGCCGTGCCGCGCGGGAGGCGCGCTCCGCCGACTCGTGGGCCGGCGCGACCCGCTCGAACGCCTCGAGCGACTCGCGCCAGCTGAACCGGCCGCTCGCCCACGCCCGCCCACGCCGGCCGAGCGCCGCCGCTTCGGCCGGGTCGCGCAGGAGCGCGACGATCTCGGCGGCGATCGAGCGGGCGTCCGAACCGACGCGCACGATGTCGTCCGGCGCCGGGGCGAGGCCCTGAAGGACGACGGGCGTCGTCACCACGGGCGTTCCCGCGCCGAGCGCCTGCAGCACCTTGTTCTGGACGCCCGCCGCGAATCGATGCGGGGCGACGAAGAGGGAGGCGCGGCTCAGCTCCCGCTCCAGATCGGGCACGAAGCCGAGCACGCGGACCCCGGGGCGTCGGGCGAGAGAGTCGACCACGTTCGAGCTCTTGCCCGCGATGTCGAGCGTGGCCTCCGGAACGGATTCGCGGACGACCGGAAGGACGTCGGTCGCGAGAAAGCGCGCGGCGTCGACGTTGTGCAGCACGTCGTGATTCCCGAAGAAGAGGAGCCGCGCCCGCTCGCGGGCGACGTCGGCCACGACGCGTTCCGGCTCGAAGCCGTTCGGCACCACCCGGACGCGCGCCCTCGGAGCGAGTCGCGCGAGCGCCAGCGCCTCCGCCTCGCTGATGACCCAGCATTCGTCGAAGCGCGGGGCGATCTGCGACTCGTAGCGCGCGATGCGGCCCCCTTCCAGGCGGTAGAGCCACTGCTGGAAGCCGCGGCGGTACGGGAGCGAGCGGGCGATGCCGGCGGAGATGACGTCGGTGAAATCGAGGATCCAGCGCGCGTCCCGCCGGGGCCGCGCCGCGAGCGCGTAGGGCGCCATGCGGAAGAGATGCGTGTAGACGACGTCGGGAGAGGTCTCGTCGAGCGCGCGCGCGACCCGGCGGCTCATCTCGGCCGAGCGGTAGTAGGCCGCCTGGAGCGGCACGCGGCTCGGAAGGGCGCGCGCGGCCATCCACCACGATTCGAGCTTCGACATCGGCACGACCTCGATGCTCGAGGTGAGACGGCGAAGCGGCTGCAGCGCGGCGGCGTCGCTCCGTCCGTCGTCGAACGTCACGAGGTCGATTCGGTGACCGGCCTCGGCCGCCGTGCGGAGAATGTGATGAACGCGGAACCGATCGCCCCCCACCGGAGGAGTCGGCATGCGGGAGGTTAGAAAGAGGATGCGCATCGCGCCGGGAGTCTAGCAGAAACCGGCTCTGGCGGCGCCGTTACGCCGACTCTCCGCGCAGCGCCCGATAGACGCCCTCGACCCGCGCCGCGATCGCCGGCCATCCGTGGACCTCCGCGGAGGGAACGGAGGTCGGCCGCGGAGGCGCGGCGAGGCAACGCGCCAGGGCCGCGGCCCAGGCATCGGCGCGCCGGGCCACGAACTCGCCGTTCTCGCCGGTCCGGATCTGCTCCGGCGCCGCCCCGGCGGCGTGGCTCAGGACGTAGAGCCTGCCCGCCAGCATGTCGATCAGCGCGAGCGAGCATCCCTCGTAATACGACGGGAAGGCCCCGAGGTCGGCGGCGTGGATCCATTCGTTCACGTCCTCGGGGGAGATCGTGCCGGTGACGATCCGCGACTCGTCGCGCCAGGGGCGGGCGCCTCCGGCCTGCACCCAGAGGGCGCCGGGCGGGCGAACGCCCGGCATCCGCCAGGCGCGCTCGAAGAGGTCGAGGCCCTTCACGAAATCGGCGCGGCCGATCGTGAGCACGACCGGCGTCTCCGGGCCGATTCCGTGCCGGCGGCGCCATTCGTCGCGGCCGACACGCGGAGCGGCGAATCGGGTGCCGTTCGGAATGACGACGAGCGAGCGGTGGTCGGCCCTGTGGAACCGAACCAGCTCGTCGCGCACCCCGTTCGCCACGGCGATGTGGCGCGAGCCGCGCCGGAGCGAGGCGCGCTCGTCGGCCAGCGCGCGATAGTTCCCCGGGTTCAGCAGCGTGCGAAGCCGTCCCATGCGAAGGTAGACGCTCATCTTCCCCGCGACGGAGAAATGAAAGGTGCGGAGATAGCGGCCGCCCGCGTCCCAGGAGCGGTCCCACCGTCCCCCGTGATGATGGACGATGTCGTAGCGCGACGGCTCCACGCTCGCGACGAGCGGCGGCGGCGGACCCGCTTCCCGCCGCGACCACGAGCCGTAGACGGCCACCTCGTGGCCGCGCTCCGTCAACTCGCGGGCCAGCTCCCGCAGGTGCGTCTCGACGCCGCCGGGAAGCGAGAGGTCGAGGCCGGAGACGAGGAGGACCTTCACGCTCCCCGCTCCGTCCGGGCCGGGGGCGCGACCCGCGCCCGCCGGGCGCGGCGCGCGCGCGGCAGAAGCCCCACGGGCCAGGAGAGCGCCCACCACCACGCCGCGGCCGCGAACGTCCGCGGCGCGAGAAGCGCGGCGCGGAGGCGCTCCCGCGCGTCCGCCGTGCGCCCCTCGCGGACGAGCGATTCGCCGAGCCTCAGTTGCACGCGCTCGGCGCGGTCGTAGGAGCCGAGAAAGGCGTTCGCGTCGGCGGACGCCTCGAGGAGCGCGACGGAATCGCCCCCGCGCGACGCCCGCTCCTCCGCGAACTCCCTCGCCACCGCGGCGAAGAAGAGGTGGCGGTCGCGCTGCCGGGAGAAGGTGTTCGCGTCGTGAGAGCGCCAGCGATAGAGCGCCTCGGGCAGGTTCTCGAACCGAACGCCCGCCGGCACCCGAAGCCAGAGATCGAAATCCTCCGCGCAGCGAAACGGCGCGCGGTAGCCGCCGGCCGCTTCGTAGACCGCGCGACGCATCGCCACCGAGCCGTGGACGAACGGCGGCGCCCGGCGAAGGAGGCGCCGGATGGCGCCGTCGCCCAGCGGCACCGGGTACGCGGCGAGGCGCCGCCCGTCCTCCCCGATCACCTCGGCCGCGGAACCGAGCACGCCGACGTCGGGATGCTCGCGCAGGTAATCGAGCTGGATCCGGAGGCGATCGGGGCGGGATTCGTCGTCGGCGTCGTGAACGGCGATCACCGAGCCTCGGGAGGCTTGGAAGGCGAGCGCGCGGGCGCCCGCCGGCCCCACCCCCTCCGCGCGGAGCAGTCGCACCCAAGGGCGCGTGGCGGCGAACGCGCGAAGCAGCTCGCCGGTCTCGTCGGTCGATCCGTCGTCCACGGCCACGAGCTCGATCGGCCGGTAGCTCTGGGCGTCGAGGCTTCGAAGCGCGGCGGGGAGGAAGCGGGCGCCGTCGCGGACGGCCAGAAGCACGCTCACGAGCGGTTCGCTCGGCGGCGAGGCCGGCGGGGTCGACGCGGTCGACGCGCCGGTCGGGGAATCGACGATCATGGCGAGGGCGAACGATAGCACATGCGCGATTGACACCCGCGCGGCACCGCCGGAGACTCGCGGGCCATGCGCGGCGCGACCGTAGGGCTCTGGCGGGATCGGTTCGTTCGCTTCGCCGCCGGGTCGTCGGGGACGGTCGTGAGCGCCCTGGCCGGGGCGATCCGCAACAAGTGGCTCGCGCTCCATCTCGAGGCGGCGGGGATCGGCATCCTCGCCCAGGCGTTCTCGGCCCAGGTTTGGATCGGGACCCTCGTGGGGCTCGGGCTCGGGCTCCCCGTGACCCGCGCGGTCGGCGCCGCGCTCGGCCGAAACGACGCGGAGGCGGCGCGGCGCGCGCCCTGGACGGCGTTCACCATCGTCGCCGCGGTCGCCCTTCCGGTCTCCGCCCTCGTCATCCTGCTCGCCGACCCGATCTCCGCGTTCCTCTTCGGCACGACCGCGCATGCCGTGCTCGTCCGCATCTCCGCGCTGGGGCTCACGGGGATCGGAGTCTTCAACGTCGCCCAGGGGCTCGTCGCCGGCCGTTCCGACCTGCGCGCGTCGATCGCGTTCGCGTTGATCGGCGCGGGCGTCGCCACGCTCCTCACGCTCCTCCTCGTCCCGCGTTTCGGACTTCCCGGCGCGGGGCTCGCGGCCGCGGTGCTCTACCCGGCCGGCGTGGCCGGGATGCTCTGGGTCCATCTCCGGCGCCACCCCGAGGCGCTGCGGCCGCGGCCGGCGCGTTTCTTCGATCGGCCGGAGGCCTCCGCGCTCGCGCGGTTCGCGGGCGTGACGCTCGCGCTCCCCGCCATCGACCTCGGGACGCTCCTCATCCTGCGCACGCACGTGCTTCGCTCGAACGGCGCGACCGCGAACGGCCTCCTGCAGGCGGCGCTCGCCGTGAGCCAGCAGGTCGGCGCGCTCTTCTACGCCTATCTCCTCTCCTACGCGCTCGGAAAGGTGACGACGGCGGGCGCCGCCGGAGGCGCGGCGGCCGTGCGCGATTACACGCGCCGGCAATGGACGCCGATCGTCGCCGCGGCCGCGATCGTCTTCGCGGGGGCGCTCCTCGGCGCGTGGCCGCTCCTTCACCTTCTCTACTCGGATCGCTTCGCGGGCGCGCGCACGATGATGGGGTACACGCTGGTCGGGGAGTTCGGGCGGGTCTGTTTCCAGGCGGCCGCGCTCGGCGCGCTCGCGATCGGCGGCGGGAGGCTCTGGTTCCGGGTCGGCCTCGTCCAGCCCCTCGCGCTCGCCGCGGCCTACGCGGGCTTCGTCGCGACCGGTTCGGGCCCGCTGAGTTTGCCGCGGGCGTACGCCGTGTCGGGCGCCGTCACGTTCGCGGCCGGCGCGTGGATGATGGCGCGCGCCGGCGCCGGGCTGCGCGCACGCGACCTGGCGTGGTGCGCCGCGGGATTCCTCGCGCTCCTCGCGCTTCGTCCTCTCGCCGGCTGATCGCGGCCCGCCGCGGCGTCACCCGGCGCTAGCGGGCCAGCTCGCCCCGTCCCCGCATCGCGGCGAAGAGTCCCTCGAAGCGCCGCACCCACGTGTGGTCCCGCCGCGCCCTCGCGTGGCCGGCGTCCCGAATCCGCTCGCGCTCCTCGGAATGGCGCAGGTAGTAGCGGCAGCGGTCGATCAGCTCGCCGCGCGATCGGTACGTGACGATCTCGCGGCCGATCTCGTAGTGGAGCGAGAGTTCGTCCAGGTGCTCGGTCACGTAGAAGCCGCCGGCCATCGGCGCCTCGAATTCGCGCAGGCGCACCTGGCGGAGCGGCCGGAGCGTGCGGTGCGTGTCGCCGAGCACGAGGAAGCCGAGCGAGATCGCGCTCTCGCTGAAGAGCCGGACGTACGCGTCGTCGCGCGCCGGCGGGTGGAGCGCGTCGGGGTGGTCCGCGCGGAGCCGCGCCCACTCGATCCGGTCGCGCGCCGCCACGAGCGGATTTCGGCCCGTTCGCAGGAGGGCCAGCGCTCGCCCGAGCCCGCCCCCCTCCGCCGTGCCGCGCGCCGGGGCCGCGCCCGGTCCCGCCTCGCTCCACCCCTGCCCGAACGCGTGCGCCCCGACCCCGGCGCGGCGAAGCGCCAGGATCTGGCTCGCGCGGTCGGCGTAGCGCTGCCCGGCGAACGTGGCCTCGTAGCGAAGCGGCACGTCGAGCCGGCGATAGACGTCGGGGTTCGCCGCCATCGGGAAAAAATCGACGGCGGCGCCCACCGCGCGGTAGGAGCCGAGGGCGCCCGCCTCCGGCACCAGGTTCGTCGTGAAATGGGGCGCGAGCGCTCGGATCAGGTGGAACTGGTGGACGTTGTTGCAGAAGAAATTCGCGACCGGCGCGATCCGCTCGCGCACGCGCGCGACGACGTCCGGCGCGAGATGGCTCGCGGAGACGTAGGTCAGGACGAGGTCGAGGCGCCCCGCGCGGTTCGCCTCCTCCACCGCCGCGAGGAACGCCTCGCCGAAGCGGGCTCGCGCCGGCGCCGTCGCCGGATCGGCGGGGTCGAGGTCGAAGAGGGCGAGCGTGCCGCCGTCCCAGAGCACGGTGTCGTGCCCCATGGCGACGAGCGGATCGTGGAGGTTCGCCTTCCAGAGGTCGGAGGCGAAGGTCGGGTTCGGACTTCGCGGTATCGCGAGAAAGATCCGCACGCCCGGCGCTACTTGATCCCTTCCGCGATCGTGACGGGATAGAAGTGGATCCTGTTCGGCAGGTGGCGCACCTCGCGGAATCCGGCCTCGCGCAGCATCCGCTCCAAGCGCGCCGGCGAGAAGCCGTTCTTGTGGTAGGCGTACGCGTTCTTCTGGCTCCCGTAGACGAGCCGGTAGTACCACTCCTTCGACGCCTCGTCGGGCTGGGCCAGGAGCTGCCGGGCCGTCTCCTCGAAATCGGGAACGTCGACATGCGCGACGCCGCCCGGTTTCAGGATCTCGAACCAGTGCCCGAGGATGCGCGGCCCCTCCTTCATGGAGACGTGCTCCAGGCACTGCACCGACCGGATCTCGTCGACCGAATTCGGCGGATAGGGGAGCGAGTCCATCGGCGCGTAGCGGTCGACGACGCAGACTTGCGGGCGGCCGGGGCCGTGCTCCAGCGTCTCGCGCGATTCCTCGCGCGTGTAGTAGCGGTCGACGGTCGTGCGGTTCCCCGCCACCAGATCGGGGCGCTCGCTCGCGAGGAACGAGTAGCCCTCGACCGGAACGTCGATGTTCACGTAGCCGTCGAGGTAGACGGTTCCGCACCCCACATGGAGTCGTATCGCCATGGCTCTAGGTCTCGGCCTCCCTGCCCGGCTTCAGATGGCGGTGGGATCCCTGAAGACGCGCGCGATCGTGCGCGCGAGGATCCGAATGTCGAAGAAGAGCGACCAGTGCTGAATGTAATAGAGATCATACTCGATCCGCCGCTCGAGCGGCGTGTCGCCCCGGAGCCCGTTCACCTGCGCCCACCCCGTGATCCCGGCCTTCATGTGATGGCGAAGCATGTAGCGCGGAATGGAGCCCCGGAACTGCTCCACGAAGGCGGGCTGCTCCGGGCGCGGCCCGACGAGGCTCATCTCCCCCAGGAAGACGTTCCAGAGCTGCGGCAGCTCGTCGAGCGAGAGGCGGCGGAGAAGCGAGCCGCCCCGCGTGCGGCGCGGGTCGTCCTTCGTGGTCCACTGCGGTCCGCCGGCATCCGAGCCGACGCGCATCGTCCGGAACTTGAGCATCCGGAAGCGGCGCCCGTTCATCCCAACGCGCTCCTGCGCGTAGAAGACGGGGCCGGGCGAGTCGAGCTTCACCCAGACCGCGAGCGCGAGGAAGAGGGGCGAGAGGAGGACGAGCCCCACGGCGGAGCAGACGAGATCGAAGGCGCGCTTCACCACCTGATTCCATCCCTGCTCGGGGCTCTCCGTCACGAGGACGACCGGCGTGCCGTCGAAGTCCTCCACGCTGGCGTTGATCGTGAAGGCGCGCGCGAGATCGGGGACGAGCCGCACCGCCACCGTGGAGTCGGAGAGCCGGTCGAGCGCCTCCTGCTCGGCCTCCCACTCGGCGCGTCCGAGCGCGAGGTAGACGAGTTCCGCCCCCGCCCGCTCGGCCAGCGCCGGGAAGTCGGCGACGCGGCCCAGCACGGGGATCCCCCCGACCGGCGCGCCCGCGTCCTCGGCCCGCGCCGCGACGAGCCCCTTCACCTCGAAGCCGAAGTCGGGGTTCTCGTTCATCTTCCTCGCCACGGCGAGGGCGAGCGGCCCGGTCCCGACGATCAGGACGTGGCGGAGATTCCGCCCCTGCTGCCGGAGCGCGCGAAGGCCGAGCCGGATGAGAATCCGGTGGAGCCAGAGCGCCGTCGTTCCCGTGACGGCGAAGAGGAGGAGAACCGATCTCGCCAGTTCTCCGCGGAGGAAGAACGATCCGAGCGCGGCGAGGGCCATGACGATCGTCATGCCCTGCGCGATGGCGGCCAGCTCGGCACCCAGACGAGGGGTCCGTCCCGATCGATAGAGGCGGAGCGTTCGCAGGACGAGGAGCGCGATCAGCACCACGACGGCGCCGTACCAGAGATAGGCCGAGAGGGGCGGAACGCCGAGCGGCGCCGCCACCGGAAGCACGTAGAAGCGGAGCGCGTACGATCCGATCCACGCGGCGTAGAGGAGCGCCGCGTCGAGGAAGAAGACGGCCGTCAGGAGGATTTGGCGATTCTTGGCGAACATAGCTCCTCTACGCCGATCCCTTCGTGAGGTATCCGATTCCGTAGCCGCCCTGATTCCAGTCCGCCACGATCTCCCTCGCCTCCGACGTCGCCTTCAGCTCCCGCCAGAACCGCGGCACGCCGCCGACGTTCGACGCGGGGCCCGGGACGATGTCGTGGAAGGCGATCGTTCCGCCCTCGCGAACGAGCGGAGCGTACAGGTCGTGGTCCGATTTCACACCCTCGTAGGAGTGGTCTCCGTCGATGAAGAGGAGATCCACCGCCCCCTGCCCGAAGAGCCGCGAAACGCGGTCGGCGGTCGCGCGATCGTGCGAGTCCGCCCGCAGCAGGTCGATCCGCTGGCCCGGACGCGCGAAGGCCCGGTAGAGCGCCGCCTTGTACGCCGGATACCCGCCGCCGAACTCGCCGCCCGGCAGATCGATGCTCACGAGATGCGCGTCGGGTGCCGCGACCCTCGTGAAGAGAAAGAGGCTTCCGCCGTCGGCGGTGCCGACTTCCAGGACGGTCCGCGGAGCGCGCGCCGCCAGCACCTCGAGAAACGCGGCGATCTCGGAGCGGACCTGGACGGGAGCGATGCGGATCGCGGCGTAGTCGAAGGAGGCGGCCAGGTCGATCGCGTCGGCGCGGTTCCGGCAGGCCGCCGCGCGAGCGCGGAACGCGCGGATGGCCAGCGGCGCCAGGGCGGGATGGACCACGGCTTTGACGGCCCGGCGGACCTTACGAACGGCCGGCTGAAGCGGATGCAACGCGCCTCCCCTCTCGATCGCCGTCGGCTCGAACCGCCCAGAAGAAACCCCAGACATAGGCGAAGACGTACGCCGTCGTGACGTCGGCGAGGGAGTAGTTCGTGAGGAGGATCACCAGCACCTGGATCGTGACCGCCATCGCGGTGATGGCCGCGGCCCGAGCCAGCCACGAGGAGTCGCGGTCGGCGGTTCGTTTCGCCGCGCGAAGCTGTCTCCAGAGGAGGAACGCGAACGCCGCCAGCCCCACGATCCCCATCTTGAGCCAAAGGAGAAGGTAGTAGTTGTGAACGTACCACTGCTCCTTGAGCGTGCCGAGGATCGGCTCACGGGTGACGATGGCGTAGCCGAGTCCGTTCCCGATGATGGGCGACCGCATCGCGGCGCCGATCGCCGTGTCGTACTCCGCCAGCCGGATCACGTTCGAAAGCGTCTCGCCGCTCACTTCCGTGGAGAACGAGGAACTGAAGCGCCCGCCGACCGCGTCGAGCAGATTGCCGCCGCCGAAGTAGAGGAGCGAGAGGCCCAGGGTGGCGGCGGCGATCGCGAGAAGCGACGGAAGGAGCAGCAGCCGTCGCGCGCGAATCGCCGGCTCGAACCGTCCCAGATTTCGCCACGCGAGAATCGTGGCGGCCGCGAGCCCGGCGAGCGCGCCGAGCCAGTATCCCCGCGTGAACGAGAAGAGCAGGTGGGTGAGCATCGGGATCATGGCGAGAAGGCAGACGAAGCGGATTCCCCGCCGGGGCGCCAGGAGCGCGGCCGTCCAGAGCATGACGGCGGCGATTCCGGTCACCGTCGTGAAGTAGATCCCGCCCAGGCGCTGATGATAGACCTGGAGCATCGTCAGGCCGAATCCGGTGTGAATCAGCCCGATCGCGACGAGCCCGAGTCCCGCGTAGATCGCGCTCCTTCGCCCGAGGACCTGCATCATGCCGAGGCCCATCGCCGGCCAGAGCGCGGCCGCCAATTCGAGCCCGAGGTTCCTGACGGGATTTCCGCGGAGGAGCCCGACGGCCGCGCCGAACGCGCAGGCCGCGAACCAGACCGCGAGCCCGGGCAGCATCTCGCCGGGCGGGAGCACCCATCCCTTCCAGGCGCTCCGCCAGTAGAGCAGCAGCGCCGTCCAGGCGATCCAGGAGAAGACGATCGAAAGCTCCAGCGTGAGGATGCCGGTGTTGTAGTCGACGAACGTGGCGAGGAGAACGGCCACGACGAAGGTCGCCCGGATGTCGAGGATCGACCACGCCGCCAGCGCGACGACGCCGCCGAGCAGGAGCGGCGGCCACCAGGCGCCGGTCGCGAGGCCGAGATAGAGGAGCGCGGGCGCGATCGTCGCGGCGGCGACGAGGAGCGCCCGGCTCCATCCGCCCGTCGCGCGCGATTCCGGAACGGCGATTCCCGCGTGCGTCATGCGCGAAATTGTACGTTCGCGCGGCGCGCGGCATAAGGTGGAATCGACGCTCGGGGACGCGGCGGGCTATGGTACCCTGCCCGGCGATGAATCCCGCCTCCGCGGAGCGGAGCCGCCCCCTCCGGCCCCTTCGGGAAGACGCCGCTCCGACGACGGTGATCGCGGTCGTGGTGTCGTACAACTCGGCGTCCGATCTGCCGCGCTGCCTCGCGTCGCTTCAGGCTCAGCAGGGCGTGGCCGCCGAAATCCACGTCGTCGACAACGCCTCCTCCGACGGAAGCGCCGAGCTCGTGCGCCGCGACTTCCCTCGCGCGCGTCTCGTGGCGAACACGACGAACGTCGGCTTCGCGCGCGGCAACAACCAGGTGCTGGAGCGGGAGCCGGCGGAGTTCTACGCTCTCGTCAATCCCGACACGCGGCTCCCTCCCGGCGCGCTCGCGGCATGCGTGGAACACCTGAGACGCGATCCTCGCGCGGGAGCGGCCGCGACACGGCTCGTCAATCCGGACGGCACGCTCCAGCCCTCGTGCCATTCGTTTCTCGGCCTCCGCAATCTCCTCGGCGAGACGCTCGGGGTCCATCGCCTCCTCCCCGGCTTCCGATCCCTCGCTTCGTTCGACATGCCGTGGTTCGCGCACGACCGGCTCGCCGAGGTCGACTGGATCCAGGGCGCCTTCCTCGTCGTCCGGGGCGAGGTGGTGCGGACGGTGGGCGCGTTCGATGCCGCCTTCTTCATGTACGGCGAGGAGATGGACTGGTGCCGGCGCATGCGCGACGCCGGCTGGAAGGTCGTCTTTCTCCCCGAGCCTGCGGTGATGCACGTGGGGGGCGCGAGCAGCAAGCCGGTCGCCGGGCCGATGTTCGTCGAGAATCTGAAGGGGCGGATCCGATTCCTTCGCAAACACCGTGGAGGCTTCGTGGCGTTCGCGGCGCGGGGACTGATCGCGGCGTCGGTGCTTCTCCGCTTCGGCTGGCGCGAGGCGCAGGCGCTCGGCCTGGCGCTCTCGGGGCGGCCGCGCGCGGAGTCGCTGCTCGTGACCCGGTCGATGTTCCGCGCGGCGATGCGGTGGGTCCTGCGAGGGCTGCCTCTCTCCCCCTGACTCGGCCCCCTCCCCCATCTAGCCGAGTCGTGGGGACGCGGAGCCGGGGGCCCGCCGGTGCACGCTCCAGCCGACCCACGCCGCGGCCGCGAAGGAGGAGATCGCGAATCCGAGGGCGATCAGGAGCCCCCGGCGCGGCCAGATCCTCCGATCGGGCGGATCGGCCCGGTCGAGGACTTCCACCGTCGAGACGTCCCGCGCTTCGGTGATGCGCGCCTCTTCGTACTGCGCCGAGAGAAGCGCGAAGACCTGCTCCTGGATCTTCACGGTCCGGACCAACCGGGCGAGCTCGAGGCCCAGATCGGGAAGCGCACCGATCAGGCGATTGACCTCGTCCAGCTGCTGGCGCAGCCGGCGCACCTCCACGCTCGAATCGGAGGCGTACTGGCGCGCGATGCCGAGCTGCACGTCGAGCGTGGCCTGGCTGGCGAAGAGGCGCGCCGAACTCTCCACCGAGGAGAGCTGATCGGCCGAGAGGACCACGGTGTGGTGCTTCTCGCCGTACTTGCGGAGCGCCTCCTCCGCCTTCTCCAGTCCGACGCGCGTCTCGTCGAGGCGCTTCTCCACGAAGAGGCGCGTCCGCCGCCCCTTCGTCATCCGGATCTCCCGATTGAAGCG
>DASTKG010000158.1:0-3856 GCA_035716005.1 Candidatus Eiseniibacteriota bacterium | reverse complement strand
ACCATGCGGCCGCGGTGCGTCTCGGGAACGCTGTCGTAGATCTTCTCGAGGTTGGTCGTCTTCCCGCAGAGGCCGGGGCCGTAATAGACGATCTTGGCGTTGATCTCCCGCCCCGAATAGCTCACCACCACCATGGCGTCGCTCCTTGCTGGTCCTGCTCCGTGGATTGGCGTCGTGTGGCGCGGGGCGCCCGGAAACCAAGGCGCAGCGCCGGCCCGCACGGGTAGTCAGCACGATGCGTGCCAGCACGTTCCCGCGCGGGGACGATGGAGGGGCGATCGCCGGAAGCCTAGATGCTTGAACGCGAAGGGGTTGCCGGCCGGGCGCCGAGCGGCGCGCGGCCGCGGGCGAGGCGGCGGATCATGCCATGCAAGCCGCACGGCATTTCGCGAAATGCCTTAAGCGGCGCGGGTTTCCCGCTTGATCCAGATCCCCTGCCGCTCCCGGAGCTGAAGGCTGGGATCGCCCGGCTCACGGACGCTCTCGTAGTGCTTGAGGAGCAGATTCTTGAGCTGTGGATACTCTTCGGTCGGGAAGTAGCGATTCACCCGGTCGAACATCCCGTCCCGGGCCGAGTAGCGGAGGACCGTCACCTCGGTCACGCGCTCGTACTGGTTTTCTCCATAAGCCGCATCGGGATTCTCGTCGACGTCGATCCAGAGGGAGGAGATGTTCGACGAGACATCGAACTGGTGCTTGGTCCGCATGAGGTACTCCCAGAGCCCGTAGATCTCGAGCGGCACGAACCGCACCGATGGCTCCACGCTCCCGGGCCGACGGATCTCGCAACGAACCAGCTTGTGGGTCGCCATCTTTCTCGCTACCTCCCTTTCATCCCCGCGTCGTCAATGGCACGCGTCATGCAGCCTCATGCGGAACGATCCCGATCGCCGCGCCGCGAAGGCACGAGCGACGGGCGGACCCGATGGCCCTCGAGGGCCGGGAGTTCACCGATGAACCGAAAGACGACGCCTCGCACCACCCGCCGAGCGTCACGGTCCTCGTCGGAAGTCTATTGCCGGCGCGACAATCGCGTCTACGACGTCTGCCCCCTCGCGTCGAGCGGCAACGCGTGTCCCTGCGTGCAGGGAATGGAGACGGCCGACGCGCTCTTCGAGATCGGCGGCGGCGACGTACGGCCCGCCGAGGACCGAGGGCCGGATGAAGCCACCCACTGGGTGAAATAGCGCGCCCACTGTAGGGGGGCGCGTCGCGCGAAGTCAACGGCGACGCCGCGACCGAAGCTCGCCCCCCGACGCCCTCCCGGGGCCTCCCTTGACACTGGCGCGCGCCATCTCGTAGCGTCCTCCGGTGTCGCTCCTCGAGCTTGCGTTCCAACTGACGCCCCGACTCCCCGAGCCGATCCTTTCCCTGGTGGCCTCCCTCACGGCCGCGATCGACCATGCCCTCTCGCCGACCCGCCGCGAGGGGCTGCGGCACAATCTGGAGGCGATCGGCGCGTGGGGCCACCCGCTCCTCGCGACGCCGGCCGCCCGCCGCGCCGTGGAACGCGCCATCTTCCGCTCCTATCACGTCGGCTTCCTCGGCTATCTCGCCCAGCGCCGCACGCCGGCGCACGGGGCGCGCGAGCCCCGCTTCGTGGGAGCCGAGCGGCTCTACCGCGCCCTCTCCCACGGACGCGGCGCCGTCGTCACCGCGCCCCATCTCGGGAATTGGGAGCTGGCCGTCCTGTCGCTGGCGCGGCTCGGCTTCGTCGTCCACGTCGTGACGGGCCTCCAGTTCCACGCGTCGGTGTCGCGCGCGGCGCGCGCCGCGAAGGAATCGGCGCGGATCGCCGTCAGCACGCCGGAGGACGGGTTCCTTCCGCTACTGGGCACGCTCAAGCGGGGCGGCCTCGTCATCCTCCTCGCGGACGGCGACGTCTACGCCCGAGGGATTCCGGTGCGGCTCTTCGGCGCGCCCTCCGTTCTCCCCGCCGGGCCCGCGCTCCTCGCGCGACGGGCGGACGCGCCGATCGTCCACGCCTTCACGGTGCGCGAATCGGGCGGCGCCCATCGCATCGTCTTCGAGTCGGCCGAGCGCCCCGATCGCGCGCTCGCCGTCGCCGACGACGTCGCGCGTCTCACGGAAGGAGTGGCGCGCGCGCTGGAGCGGGCCGTCGCCGCGAACATCACGCAGTGGTGCATCTTCCGCCCGATGGTGGCGCCCGACGGAGAGCCCGCCGCGGCGGCGCGCGGCGTGGTGACGCATGCCGCTTAGAATCGCCATCGTCTCGCAGGCCTACCACCCCGCCGTGGGCGGGGTCACGGAGCACGTCGACGGGACGGCGCGCGCGCTGCGGGCGCGGGGGCACGCCGTGACGATCGTGACCTCTCGATTCGGGAATTCCGGCGATCCGGGCGAATCGACGCGCGACGGGGTCCGGGTCGTCCGCCTGGGCCGGAACATCGTCATCCCGTACAACGGCGCGGAGAACAATCTCGCCGTGGGGTGGGACCTCGGATCGAGGCTCTCCGAGCTTCTCGCGCCGGACGGAACGCGCGCGTTCGACGTGGTCCACGTCCACTGCCCGGTGTCGCCCTTCCTCCCGCTCCTCGCCATCGAGGCCGCCGCCTCGGCGGGAATTCCGGTGGTGGGAACCTTCCACACCGCCTCCGACGGCGACGGGATGATCCGGCTCTTTCGCGCCCCGCTCCGCCGCTTCGTCGCGCGACTCGCGCGCGTCATCGCGGTCTCGGAGGCCGCGCGCGAGTACGCGGCGAGGCATTTCCCGGCGCCGATGACGATTCTCCCGAACGGCGTCGATCTGGAGCGTTTCCGTCCGGGCGCGGCGCGGCTCGCGCGCTACGACGACGGCGTGCCGAACGTGCTCTTCGTGGGGCGGTTCGATCCGCGAAAGGGGCTCCCCGAGCTTCTCCTCGCGTGCGAACGGCTGGCGCGGGAGGGACGTCCGTTCCGCGTCATCCTCGTCGGCGACGGACGTCTCCGCCGGCGCGCGGAACGGATGGCGAGCGGCGCCCTTCGCGGCCGGGTTCACTTCGAGGGGCGCGTCACGCACGACCGGCTCCCTTCCTACTACGCCACGGCCGACGTCTTCTGTTCGCCCGCGCTGGGGGGAGAGTCGTTCGGCATGGTGCTCCTCGAGGCGATGGCGCTCGGCGTTCCCGTCCTGGCCACCGATCTTCCGGGGCACCGGAGCGTCGTGACGCCGGGCCACGACGGCGTGCTCGTCCGCCGCCGCGACCCCGACGCGCTCGCCGCCGCGCTCGCGAGACTCCTCGACGATCCGGCCGAGCGCCGGCGTCTGGGCGCGAACGGACTGCGGAGCGCCGCCGGCTTCGGGTGGAACGACATCGCGGAGCGGCTCGAGGCGATCTACCGCTCCGTGGCGCCGTCCGGCGCGCGGCCCCCTCGCGAGGCGGACGCGCCGGACGACGCGCTCGTCTCCGCCGGCGCCTGATGGCGCTCGGCCGCGGCGCGCGCGCGGCGTTGGGCGCGCTGGCGCGGGACCGAAACTACGCCGCGCTCTGGTTCGGCCAGTTCGTCTCGATCTTCGGCGACCGGTTCACGTACCTCGCGCTCCTCGCGGTCGTCGTGGCGCGAGCGCGGGACCCCGGGAATCCGGCGGCCGAGCTGGCGCTCCTCCCCCTCTTCAGCTTTCTCCCGACCATCCTCTTCGGACCCTGGATCGGCGCCGTCGTCGACCGATCCGACACGCGCCGCGTCCTCATCGGCTCCGACGCCGCGCGGGGCGTCGCCGTGCTCGCCATGATTCCCGCCACGCTCCTCGGCGGGCTCCCCGCGCTCTTCGCCCTCGTCTTCGCGCTCTACGTCGCGAACACCTTCTTCCTTCCCGCGCGCTCCGCCATCATGCCGCTCCTCGTCGCGCCGGAGC
>DASTKG010000157.1:0-33803 GCA_035716005.1 Candidatus Eiseniibacteriota bacterium | reverse complement strand
GCCACCGAGGTGATGGTGGATCTGAAGCCTCCGCCGCTGACGAAGCTGGCGGCGGGCGATGGGAACTACGTGCGTCTCCGTCTCGGTCCCGAACTGAGCATCGCGCTGGGCGCGCGTGTCAAGAAGCCCGGAGAGGCGATGGTCGCCGAGCCGACGGAGCTTTCGTTTCTCCAGCACCCCTCGTGCGACGAGATGAGCGCTTACGAGCGGCTCCTCGGCGACGCCATGACCGGCGACCCGACGCTCTTCTCGCGGCAGGACGGGGTCGAGGCCGCGTGGGCGATCGTCGACCCCGCGCTGGGCGACGCGACGCCCGTGCTTCGGTACGCGCCGGGCACGTGGGGTCCAGCCGAAGCCGATCGATTGACCGCCGACATCGGCGGCTGGGCGCACCCGCGTCCGTGAGACGTTGAACGCATTCCTGGAGGGACTCGAAGGATGACGCTCGGGATGATCGGCCTCGGCCGGATGGGGTCCAACATGGTTCGACGGCTCATGCGCGCGGGCCATTCCTGCGTGGTCTTCGACCGCGCGACGGGCGCGGTCGCTGCGCTCGCGAAGGAGGGGGCCGTGGCCGCCGCGTCGCTGGACGACCTGACCGCGAAGCTGCCGGTGCCGCGGACGATCTGGCTCATGGTGCCGGCGGCCGTGGTGGACGCGACGATCGAGGACCTCGCCGCGCGTCTCGCCCCCGGCGACACGATCGTCGACGGAGGCAATTCCTACTATGTCGACGACCTCCGGCGCGCCCGCGAGCTCGCCGGACGCGGGATCCACTACGTCGACGTGGGCGTGAGCGGCGGCGTCTGGGGGCTCGAGCGGGGCTATTGCCAGATGATCGGCGGCGAGGCGGAGCCGGTGCGAGCGCTCGGGCCGATCTTCTCGGCCCTGGCTCCGCCCATGGACTCGGTGCCGCGCACCTCCGGGCGCGAGACGAACGCCGCCGCGGAGCGCGGGTATCTCCACTGCGGCGCGGCCGGCGCGGGGCACTTCGTGAAGATGGTCCACAACGGCATCGAGTACGGACTCATGGCCGCCTACGCCGAGGGACTCAGCATCCTGCGCCACGCGAACGTCGGCGCGAGCCGGCGGGAGCAAGACGCCGAGACGACGCCGCTTCGCGATCCCGAGCACTACCAGTACGAGTTCGACATCGGCGCCATCGCGGAGCTCTGGCGCCGCGGAAGCGTCGTGTCGTCCTGGCTCCTCGATCTGACCGCGGGCGCGCTCCTGGCGCATCCGGACCTCGCCGATTTCGCGGGACGCGTCTCCGATTCGGGCGAGGGACGGTGGACCGTGAAGGCCGCCATCGACGAGTCGGTCCCGGCCCCCGTTCTCAGCGCGGCGCTGTATCAGCGCTTCTCCTCGCGGGGCGAGGCGGATTACGCCGACCGAATTCTCTCCGCGATGCGCGCGGCGTTCGGCGGGCATCGGGAGAAGCCGTAGCGCTCGCGCGCACGGCACGCCGAGCGGAATCGAGTTTCGGGGACCGGAGATGAAGATCGAAGTGCTTCCGACCGCGGAGGCCGTGGCGCGCCGGGCGGCCGCGTTCATCGCCGAGGAGGCTCGTGCCGCCGCGCGCGAGCGGGGACGGTTCCTCTTCGCGGTGAGCGGCGGCGCCACGCCCCTTCGAATGCTGGCGCTCCTCGCGAGCGAGAACGTCCCGTGGCCGCTCGTCCATCTCTTCCAGGTCGACGAGCGCGTCGTGGACGCGTCGGACCCGGACCGAAACCTCTTTCATCTCCGAGCGACACGGCTCGCCCGGTCGGCGATCGGCGCGAGCCGGATTCACGCGATGCCGGTGGAGGAGCCGAATCTCCCGGCCGCCGCCGCACGATACGCCGCGACGCTTCGAGAGTTCGCCGGAGATCCGCCGGTGCTCGATCTGGTCCACTTGGGTCTCGGCCCGGATGGCCACACCGCCTCGCTCGTCCCCGGCGACCCGGCTCTCGAAGTTCTCGATTCCGACGTCGCGGTGACCGGCCCATACCGGGGGCACCGGCGCATGACGCTCACGTTTCCGATCCTGGAACGCGCCCGTCGGATCCTCTGGGTGGTGACGGGCTCCGAGAAGGCGGAAATCCTGGCGCGCCTTCGCGGAGGCGATCCTTCCATTCCGGCCGCGCGCATCGCCTCGGAGCAGGCCCGTCTCCTCGCCGATTCCGACGCCGCGGGGCTGTCGCGGTAGTCGCCGCCCTCGGAGTCGGCCGGGCCGCTCGCGGGAGTCGGCTACCCTCCTCATTCGCCCCCTTGCGGTCGGGACGCGCCGGGCTCATGCTCATCGAGAGGGGTTCGGCGGATCTCGGTCGCCGGGTCCCGGACGGAGTCGTTCGATGTCGGTCGTCGCTCGCACCGGTCGGGAGATCTCCCACTACGAGGTTCACGAGCTGCTCGGCTCGGGCGGCATGGGAGAGGTCTATCGCGCGACCGATCTGCGCCTCGGGCGGCGCGTCGCGCTGAAATTCCTCCGCCCGGAGGCCGACGCCGCGACGCGCCAGCGGATGATCCACGAGGCCCGGGCCGCTTCCCTGCTCGACCATCCCAACATCTGCACGATCTTCGAAGTCGACGAGACGCCCCAGGGCGAAGTCTTCATCGCGATGGCCTACTACGAGGGGCAGACCCTCGACCGCCTCCTCGCGCGGGAGCCGCTCCCCGTCGGGCGAGCGCTCTCGATCGCGATCCAGACGGGGCGCGGGCTTGCCGCGGCGCACGAGGAGCTGATCGTCCACCTCGACGTGAAGCCGGCGAATCTCATGATCGCCCGCGGCGAGACGGTGAAGATCCTCGACTTCGGCGTCGCCCGGCGCATGGGCGACACCACGGCCACCGACGACACCTCCCTGGCGGGGACCTTCGCCTACATGTCGCCCGAGCAATTGCGGGGCGACCCCGTGGATCAGCGGGCCGACATCTGGTCTCTCGGCGCCGTGCTCTGGGAGATGCTCGCGGGACGGCCCCCCTTCGGCGCGGAGCGACTGGCGAGCGTGGTCGCCGCGATCCTGGAGGAGGGCTCCGAGCGCGGCGTCGCGGTTCCGGTGGGAACTCCGGAGGTTCTCGCGCCGATCCTCGAGCGGGCGCTGGCGAAAAACGTCCGCCGCCGCTACGAGCGGGTCGAGGAGATGGTCCACGATCTCATCCAGGCGCAGGCCTCGCTCGACGCCGACGCGGTCGTGCGTCTCTCGCCGGCCTCCGCCGCGCGCTCCTCGATCGCGGTCCTTCCCTTCGTGGACATGACCGCCGCCCAGGATCAGGGCTATCTCTGCGACGGCATCGCCGAGGAGATCCTCCGCGCGCTCACGCGCATTCCCGATCTCTACGTCGCCTCACGCACCTCCGCGTTTCAATACCGGCGAAACGCCGCGGACATCCGCGAGATCGGCGCCCGCCTGAACGTCGACACGGTCCTCGAGGGGAGCGTGCGCCGCGTCGGCGATCGCGTCCGCATCTCGGCCCAGTTGATCAACGTCAAGGACGGCTACCGCCTCTGGAACGAGCGCTACGACCGCTCGATCGGGGATCTCTTCGCGGTGGAGGACGAGATCGCCGATCAGATCGCCCGCGCCCTCAAGGTCACCCTGGCCTCGCGCGCGCCGGCGGCGCGGACGGGCGGCGCGCGACCCGACGCGGCGGAGTACGACCTCTACCTCCAGGGGCGCGAGTTCTTCCACCAGTTGCGGCGGAAGGGATTCGAGAACGCGCTCCAGATCTTCTCCCAGGCGATCGAGATCAATCCGGGCTACGCACGCGCGTACGCCGGCATCGCCGATTGCCACTCCTTCCTGCGGCTCTACTTCGGCCGCGGCGAGGAGGCCTTGACAGCGGCCGGCGACGCGAGCGCGAAAGCCCTCGCGCTCGACCCCGATCTTCCGGACGCGCACGTCTCGCGGGGCCTCGCCCTCTTCCTCCTCGACGAGTTCGACGAGGCGGAGCGGCACCTGCTCCGCGCCATCGAACTCGATCCGCGCCGATACGACCCCCATTACGTCTTCGGGCGCCTCCGCTTCGCGCAGGGACGAATCGACGAGGCCGCGACGCACTTCAGCGAGGCGTGCGCGATCGTTCCGGAGGCGTACGCCTCGTGGTACCTGCTCGGCATGTGCTACCGGCGACTGGGCCAGGACGGCAAGGCGCGCCGCGCGGCGCTGGAGTGCATCGAGGCGGTGAAGCGACGCGTCCGCTCCCACCCGGACGACACCCGCGCCTGGACGATGGGCGCCGCCGTGCTGGCGGAGCTGGGAGAGCCGGAACGGGCGGCGAAGTGGGTCGCCCGGGCGCTCGCCGTGGACGCGGAGGAGCCGATCATCGAGTACAACGCGGCCTGCGTTTACGTCCGGCTCGGCCGATTCGACGAAGCGCTGCGCTGCCTGGAGGCCTCCCTCGGTCAGGGCGGGCTCTCGCGGGATTGGGCCCGAAACGATCCCGATCTCGACCCGCTGCGCGACGACGCTCGCTTTCGAGCGGTCATGGATCGCGTGGCCGACTGACCGCCGTCCCGCCGGCGAGAAGCCGACATCCCGCTCCTCGAATTCCCGGGCCGACTCTCCGGAAGCGGGCGCTATCATCCCGTCGCGCGAGCGGCTAGGATTCTCCCCCATGCGCCACGTCTCGCCCGTGCGATGGCTCTCCCGCGCGCTCCCCGCTCTCTCCGCCGCGCTCTTCGTCGCGGGCTGTTCGTCGCCGAACGCCGCGACGTCCACCCGGGCGGTCGGCCGATTCGTCGATGAATCGGGCTGCGTGGATTGCCATGGGGCGGAGTCGAGGGCCTGGACCGGCTCGCATCACGACCTCGCCATGCAACCCGCGAGCGATCAGTCCGTGCTCGGCGATTTCAACGACGCGCACTTCAGCTACGCGGGCGTGACGAGCCGGTTCTTCCGTCGCGACGGCAGGTTTTTCGTCACGACCGACGGTCCCGACGGCAAGGCCGCGGACTTCGAGATCGATCACGCGTTCGGCTTCACTCCGCTGCAGCAGTACTTGATCTCGCTCCCCGGGGGCCGCCTGCAGGCGCTCTCGATCGCCTGGGACACGAAGAAGAAGCGGTGGTTCCACCTCTATCCCGGCGAACGCGTCGACTTTCGGGACGAGCTCCACTGGACCAAGCCCTCCCAGAACTGGAATTACATGTGCGGGGAGTGTCACGCGACCGACTACCGCAAGAGCTACGACGCGGCCACAGGCGGCTACGGAACGACCGCCGCTCGCTTCGACGTCGGCTGCCAGGCCTGCCACGGCCCAGCGTCCCGCCACGCCGAGTGGGCCAAGCGGGCCGGCAAGAAACCGCGCAAGAGGCCGCCCGGGGAGGTGAAACGCGACTTCGACGTCGACCTGGCGGCGCGGGACTCGCGGCAGCAGATCGACACGTGCGCGCGCTGCCACTCGCGTCGCGGCACCTTCTCCGCCGACTACCGGCACGGCGCGCCGCTCATGGACACGCACCTCCCGGCCCTGCTCACGGAGCCCCTCTACCACGCCGACGGGCAGATTCTCGATGAGGTGTACGAATACGGCTCCTTCCTTCAGAGCCGGATGTACGCGAAGGGTGTCCGCTGCAGCGATTGCCACGATCCGCATTCGATGAAGCTTCGAGCGGCCGGCGATTCCCTCTGCGTCACCTGCCACAACGCGGCCGCGCCGGCCGCGCGCGCCCACATCGATACGAGCGGGCTCAAGAAGAAGGACTACGCATCGGCCGCGCACCATTTTCATAAGCCCGGCGCCTCCGGCTCGCACTGCGTGGAGTGTCACGCGCCGACCCGCGCGTACATGGTCGTCGATCCGCGCTTCGACCACAGCTTCCGCATTCCACGCCCGGATCTGTCGGTGGCGATCGGCACCCCCAACGCGTGCAACCAGTGCCATGCGAGGGAGACTTCGCAATGGGCGGCCGATTGGGTCGCGAAGTGGTACGGCCCCGGCCGTCGTCGGGAACCGCATTACGGACTCACGCTCGACGCCGGCCGGCTCGGTAAGGCCGGTGCGGTGCCGGGACTTGTCGCGCTCGCGGACGATCGGACGCAACCCGCGATCGTCCGCGCGACGGCGCTCGATCTCCTCAGCCGTTACCCGGGGCGCGCGGCGCTCGCCGCGCTGCAGGGGGGGCTGGCCGACCCCGATCCCCTGGTCAGGCGGGCCGCCGTCGGTGGGCAGGAGCGGCTTCCGCCCGCGGAACGAGGCGCCACCTTGGCGCCCCTGCTCGACGATTCGGTGCGGGCCGTCCGAATGGAGGCCGCGCGGCTTCTCGCCCCCACGACGGCGACGCTCTCGGCCCGGCAGTCGAAGCGTCTCGGCGCGGTGCTGGCGGAGTTCGAGGCGGCCCAGACCGAGAACGCCGATCGTCCCGAGGCAAACGCGAATCTGGGCAATCTCTACTCGAGTCTCGGGGACACGGCTCGCGCCGAAGCCGCCTACCGCAGGGCGATCGCCGTCGATTCGCGATTCGTTCCGGCGTTCGTGAATCTGGCGGATCTCCGCCGTGCCGGCGGGCGCGAGGCCGATGCCGAGCGCGTGCTCCGCGAAGGACTACGAAGCGCTCCCGGCGCCTCGGTCCTGCACGAGGCGCTCGGCCTCGCCCTCGTGCGACAGGGGCGAAAGCGGGAGGCCCTGGCCGAATTCGCGGCGGCCGTGAAGGCCGCGCCGGACGACGCCCGACACGCCTACGTCTACGCGGTATCACTCCACGACGCCGGCCGCCGGCCGGAGGCGATGCGGCTGCTGGAGGCGGTGGCGCGCCGCCGCGGCGATCGCGACGTGCTGCTGGCGCTGGCGTCCTACAGTGCCGAGGCCGGTGAGGGCGCCCGCGCCGAGACGTATCTGCGCGCGCTCTCCGCGATCAACCCCGACGATCCGGCGCTACCCGCCACCCGCGCCGAGCGCTAGGCGCGGGGCACGTTCCGCGGGTCCTCGACTCCGGTTCACCCGGTCCGCCTCGCGCGTATCGCCATGGCGAGTTTTCGAGTACTGTCTGCAGCCGACTTCACGATATTCGCGACCACACGCACGAAGGAGGCTCAATGAGGAAGTCGGCACGCGCGATCACGGTGGCCGCGGCGCTGGCGGCATCGCTCGCCGCCGGACCCGTCGGCGCGCAGAAACAATCCCAGGCCCAGCCGGCGGCGCAGGTGAAGAGGCCGAACATCCTGGTCATCTGGGGGGACGACATCGGTCAGTTCAACATCAGCGCCTACAACATGGGCATGATGGGCTACCGGACCCCCAACATCGACAACCTCGCCCGGGAGGGCGCTCTCTTCACCGACTGGTACGGACAGCAGAGCTGCACCGCCGGCCGCGCGGCCTTCGTCACCGGGCAGTCCCCCATTCGCACAGGTCTCACGAAGGTCGGCCTCCCGGGCGCGCCGGAGGGCATGAGGAAGGAGGATCCGACCATCGCCACCCTCCTCAAGGCGCAGGGCTACATGACCGGGCAGTTCGGCAAGAACCACCTCGGAGACCGGGACGAGATGCTGCCGACGAACCATGGTTTCGACGAGTTCTTCGGCAACCTCTACCATCTGAACGCCGAAGAGGAGCCCGAGCACCCCGACTACCCGAAGGACGCGCCGTTCAAGAAGCGCTTCGGTCCCCGCGGCGTCATCCACAGCTACGCCGACGGCCGCATCACCGACACGGGCCCCCTGACGAAACAACGCATGGAGACGGTGGACGAGGAGGTCACCGCCGCCGCGCTCGACTTCATGGACCGCGCCAAGAAGGCCGACAAGCCGTTCTTCGTCTGGTGGAATTCCACACGCATGCACATCTTCACGCACCTGAAGAAGGGGTCCGACGGGAAGACCGGCCTGGGAGTCTATGCCGACGGAATGGTCGAGCACGACGCCATGGTCGGCCAGGTGCTCGCCAAGCTCAGGGAGCTGGGCCTCGAAGAGAACACGATCGTCATGTATTCCACCGACAACGGCGCGGAAGCCTTCACGTGGCCCGACGGCGGCACCACGATGTTCCGAGGCGAGAAGAACACGCAGTGGGAAGGCGGCTATCGCGTGCCGTGCGTGATCCGCTGGCCCGGCGTCATCAAGCCCGGCACGGTGATCAACGACATCGGAGCCCACGAGGACATGCTTCCGACGCTGCTCGCGGCGGCGGGCAACACGACCGTGGCGAAGGATCTCCTGAAGGGCAAGGCGGTCGGAGGCAAGACCTACAAGGTCCACCTCGACGGCTACAACCTCCTCCCGGCGTTCAAGGGCGAAGGCGAATGGCCGCGCAGGGAGTTCATCTACTGGACGGACGACGGCAGCGTCGCGGCCCTTCGGTACGACAACTGGAAGGTCACGTTCCTGAAGCAGAACGCGCACGGTCTGCACGTCTGGCAGGCGCCCTTCGAAGAGCTGCGCGCGCCCATGATCACGAATTTGCGGATGGACCCGTTCGAACTCGCCCAGGACATCGGCATGGACTATGGCCGCTGGTATGTCGAGCACATGTTCGTGTTCGCGCCCGCGGGAGCCTATGTCGCCAACTGGCTCCAGAGCTTCCGCGAATTCCCGCCGCGCCAGAAGCCGGGGAGCTTCAACCTCGACCGCGTGATGGAATCGGTGAGCAAGCCGCAGGGGAGCGGAAAGTAAGGCTTAGATCCGCAGGTCGCTGACGCAAGAGAGCGGGCCGCTCTGTCGATCGACAGATGCGGCCCGCTCGATTCGAACCGGCGCCCCCTTCCGATCACCCAGCCTATCGGTGCCGGCCTCCGCCTCCACCACCGCCGCCTCGGTTGCCGCCGCCGCCATACCCGCCGCGCGCGCCGACCGAACTCCGGCCGTAACTCTGGGCTCCGGGCGCCGATCGGTACTGCGAGCCGTACCCCCTCGGCGGGGCTTGATAGCCGCGCAACTGGCCGGCGCCGTTCCCCGAGCGGGAGCGATCGTAGCCGCGGATCGCCGGATTCCCGTCCGATCGGTATGCCGCGCCGCGGCCCCGATACCGGGGACTCACCTGCGCGCCGGATCGGTCGTATCGATTGGCGTACGGAGCCGAATAGCGGCTCCCGTTGGGGACCGAACCTCGATTGCGGTAGGGCGACGAGTAACGGCTCCCGCTCTGAGTGGTGGCGCGCTGTCGGCTCGGCGCCGAGTAACGGCTCCCGCCCTGCGCCGTGGAGCGCTGTCGGTTCGGCGACGAGTAGCGGCTCCCGCTTTGCGCCGTGGTGCGCTCCCGGGTCGGCGACGAGTAACGGCTCCCGCTCCGGCTCGCGGCCTGCTTCCCGCTCGTTCCGTCGACTTGCGAGCCCTTGCGATAGCGGGTCACGTCCCGTTCGTAGATGTTGGTGGGACGCGCGACGGTCGTCCTCGTGCGGGCGCTGCCGTAGCCGGTGTTATAGGCGTTCGAATAGTGCGAGGGATAGGCGGGGTAGTAGCCGCCCGGCCCGTACCATCCGCCGCAGTAGCCGTAGCCGCCGTAGTACCCGCCGTAATAGCCCCCGTAGTAGGGATAGCCGTAGTAGCCCCAACCCCAGGTCATGCCGTAGTTCACGAAGCCGGTGCCGAAACCGACGCTGAATCCCCACCCCGCGTAGGGCGTGTACATGACGCCGAGGCCCCAGGTCCAGGGGTGGGCGTAGTACGCCGGTCCATACCACGGGTCGTAATAGTACCCCGTCCCGTAGTAGACGGCGCCTCCGTAGGGATAGCAGCCGAGGTAGCCCGGCGTGTAGCCGACGTAGACCTCCGTGGGCGTGGCGTCGTAGATGTAGACGTATTTCGCGTTGTAGTTGGGATTGTCGGGAGGAATCGCCTCCAGGCCCTCGGGGCGCTTGTCGCAGATGAACCACGGACCGTCGGGGCCGTCCGATTCGTACCAGATCGCCTTGTCGCACGCGTAGTACTTGCCGTCGACCTTGAACACGGACGTGGACGTGTTGACCGCGTACTCGATGTCGGTTCCCTTGATCTTCTTGAACACGGGATCTTCGTCGTACCAGACCTCGAAGTCGGTCCGCCCACGCTCGACCGCGGTGACTTGCGGCACCTGAGCCGCCAGGATCGCTTCCTCCGCCTGCGGCGTGTTGGGAACGCTCGCGAGAACGCGCGCGAACTCCGATCCGGGTGGAATGGCGGCGAAGCTCGGCGGCAGCTTGTCGGGCGGGACGTAGCTCCACGGTCCCGTCGCCTTCTTGCTCTCATACCACCGGCCCGAGAGCAACACGTAGTCGGTCTGCGTCGAGACGTCCTTGAAGACGTCCTTGTCGCAGTTCGTGACGTAGAGGAGATTGGTGTCGGCGACGGGCCTGAACTCGGCCTCGCCTCGGAAGACGAGGAGTTCCGTCGGCTGGGTCGCCACGACGATCTTGGGCGGAGGACCGGCCACCGGCGCCTTCGGGAGCTCCGACGCGCCGACGTCCTTCGGCTTCAGCGCGAGCACGTTGGACGGCGGAGTCGCGATCACCTCCCAGGGCCCCATCGCGTCCTTGGCCTGGTACCAGTACAGATCGCTTCCGAGGTAGTAGTTCTTCCCGGCGGGGTCGAACACGACGAGGTAGGGCGTGTTCACCACCCGAGAGAGCTCCGTCTCCTCGATCTGCCGAAGCTGCGGCTCCCCGTCGTACTGGATGAGCACCGCGGGCTCGGTGGAGACGACGATGGCCGGAGGGGTGGTACTGATCTTCCCGCTCGCGGCCTGCTCCGCCTTCGAGGCCTGAAGCGCCTCGTTCATCCATTCAGTCGACCAGGAGAGATCGGACCGAGGCAAGTCGCGCTCCACGATGGTCGCGAAGCTCTGCTCCACTTCGGGCGCGCGATCGGGAAACTTGGCCTGCGTCACGTCGATCGAGACGAGCTTCACCGAGCCGGCATCCCGTTTCACGGTCGCCGTGAACCAGAAGACGCCGAAGATCGGCTCCGATCCGCTCGTCGCGCGAACCGAACAGGCGGCGTGGCCGATCAGTCGATCGCCCTCGAGCGACTCGAGTTGCGGCTCGTAGATCGACAAGATCGTGCCCTTGGAGGTCTTCATCTCGTGCGGCCACGCGCTGTCGGTGCGGGTGGCGGAACTCGCGACGGGAACCGCGAGCCACGCGGCGAGGAGAAGCGAAATCGGTAGAAGGCTGC
The DNA here is from genome assembly GCA_035716005.1 of Candidatus Eiseniibacteriota bacterium. GTDB lineage: Bacteria > Eisenbacteria > RBG-16-71-46 > SZUA-252 > SZUA-252 > SZUA-252. Next base: position 22,737 of record DASTKG010000157.1, on the reverse strand, counting down.
GCAGGCTGCCTTTGCGGCTCATGGTCCTCTCACTTCCTGCCGCCCAAGAGTTCCCGGGATTGGTGAGCTATGGCGGCGGAGTTCTTCTACTAAATATGGTAGCCCCTTCCGACGGACTGTCAAGCCGTTCCCGGAAGCGATTGCCGGAGGGAAACGCCCGTAAGTCGCGTGCCAGTCGAACCATCAACGGGTCCGGAAGACCTGCGTGACAAGAGGGGCGTGGAGCCTAGAACGCTTCCTGCATGGCCAGGAACATGTGCCCCACGCCGAACCGGTCCCAGGCCGCGTCGATGGTGAGATTGGTCGAGGTGCGCTTGTTGAACTTGAGACGCAGTCCCGCGCCGATGCCGGGGTCGACTTGTCCGAAATTCATGGCGAGGGGAAGCGTGGTGGCCATGAAGTTCGTGAAGACGACCCCGCCGAGGAGCCCGTCCTTCCTGAGATCGAAGCGGTACTCCGCCTCGGTGTAGATCTGATTTCGGCCGCGTAGGCGACCCTGGAGGTATCCGCGCGCGCCGCGCCCGTAGGTATCCCAGCCGCTCGCGGGGAGGTCGAGGTAGGGCGCCTGGCCGAACGTGAGCCAGGTGTAATTCCAAATGGCGAGCGTGTGCCGGCCCTTCTTCCCGACCCGGGGATAGATGCGGAAGTCGCTCGAAATCCCCTGCCACTCGTCGTCGCCTCCCAACGCCGTCGTGTAGCTGCGATAGGAGAGATTCCAGTAGGCGCCCGCTTGCGCGTTGATCGGGTTGTCGCGCGTGTCCATGAGCGCGTTGACCGACAATCCGGAGGTGGTCGCGCGGCTCACGGCCCCGCCGCTGTAGATCCGATAGTCCGTCTCCTCGCCCGGCGCGGCATCGGTCTCCTCGATCTCGTCCCAGCGGTTGAAGTGGAGCCCGAGCCCGACGTAGACCTTCGATCTCGGCACGTGCCAATAGACCGTCTGGTAGAAGCGATAGAGGACGAACGACATCGGCGATTCCGAATTCGCGACCGTGGCCGGGCCGAGCCCGTACGTGGGCTGGCTCGTGTCGAGGTAGCGCCAGTCGCCCTTGAGCGCGAATTTGTTGTCGGCGGTGTAGAAGTCCGACTTGAATTGCACGGAGAGCTGCTTCGTCGTCGAGTACGTGATGCTGGCCGATCCGGCCGATAGCGTCGTCGTCTCCGGCGGACCGATCCAGCCTCCCATCGAGGCCGAGAGGCCCAGGTAGCCGCCGTAGGAGGGGTTGTAGCCGAGCGCGGGAAGCAGCGTGATCGAGAGCCCGCGGCGCCGAGTGATCGTGATCTCCGACTCGACGGGAGGCTTCCCGAGGATCCGCGCCACCACGTCGAAGACGTCCCGCTGGGGAACGCCGCCGGCCGCCGTCGTCGAATCCGCACTCGACGAATCCGCGGGAGCGCGTGAGACCGCCTGCGTGGAATCCGCGGGCTCCGGAGCCGCCGCGGCGGCCCTGGGCTCGGGAACGGCCTGCGCGAGCGCGGCCGCCAGGAGCGCCGCCAGCGGGAGGTATCGCCGGGAAGGGACGCGTCGAACGCGGACGCCGGCGTGCGCGGGCCGCTCGGCGCTCACGATTTCATCTCGTTCGTCATTCCTCGAAACCGCGGTTCTCGAGCGTGATGGGGCGCTGTGGAAGTCCCGGCTCCGCCGCCGCCACGAGCCGGACGTCGTCGACCCAGACGCGCCCCGACGTCGTGAGGGAGATTCCCACGACGACGCGCACCGCGACCGGCGGCACGACGCCGGTCACCTCGATCGGACGCCAATCGGTGGATCCCGTGACGGACGCCTCCTCGGGCGCGGTGAGCGAGATGCTCCGGCCGAGAGAATCCTCCGCGGCGATCCAGAGGAACGCGGCACGCTCGATCCCCACCGAGCGCACGATCGCCGAGAGCGTCAGGCGGCGATTCCGAAGCTTCGCGGCGTCGATCCGCTGCACGTACCCCGCGAATCCCCTCGCCGCGGGATCGGGCACGCAGGTGATCGTGGCGCTCGATCCTCCCTTGGCGGCCGAGGTCTCGTCGCGCTCGTAGCGGCAGCGCTGCGGATCGACGGGAATCTTCCCCCAACCGATCGGCGAATCCTGGACCCGGAAGACCGCCTCCCACGACGCGTCGACCTTCACCGGCCCACCCGCTGCGACCCATCCGTCGTATCCGCCCACGAGCACAGCCACACGCTTGTTGCCGGAGCGGATGAGGTAGTGGGCGGCATCCAAAGCGAGTTCTTCGGCCGGGCAGGAGCAGTAGAAGACCAGGAGACGATCGCCCGGCAATTCAGCCTTCCGGGCCGGAAGCGTCTCGAGCGGAACATGCAGGTCGCCGTCGATGTGCCCGAGGGCGCGCTGCCCCGACGCCCGAATGTCGACGAACACGATCTCGCCGCGCGACGCGGCAAGCCGCGCCTGCGCGGCGTCCATGCGGACGACGGGGAGGGTGTCGGATGGCGCGGCGGACGGAGCGGCGGCCGCCGGGGCCGAGACCGATTGAGCGAAGCCGCGGGGCGGGCCCCACGCCGCCGGGACGACGGTTATTAATAGCGCCGCGATCGCGATCCTCGAGTTCAACACCCTTTGCCGCATGCCGAATCCTCCTCCCGTCCCCCGAAACTAGAATCTCATCCTTTGGTACCAGCGCGGATCATAGCACCGGCTACCCCCTGAATCACACGACACGGGGCCCGTATCCTTGCGCCTGACAAGGGGCTGTGGTAGCGTCCGGGGCGTCTGCTAAATCGTGAGCGGAACGCCCCACGCCGTACTTCGGTCGTGCCGGCCGCTACAATGGCATGCGAGCGTAGCGCTCTCGTGCCCCACAGGGAGGTACCATGTCTATCAGTCGCACGAACGTCTTCGCGGTCGGAGGCGTGCTGTTGATCGCGCTCGCTCTCGCGTTTTCGCCCACTTCGGCCTCCGCGCAGCAGTACACCGTCTACGGGCCGACGTGGGAGTTGACCCCGTTCGCCGGGTATTACATCGCGCAGGATCTCTACACCGTGCAGAACGCCGGGGCGTACGACGGCTCCACCATCGGGCTCCTGAACTCCTTCATGTGGGGCGGCCGACTCGGCTACTACCCGAAGCCGTACGGCGGCGTGGAAGTCTCCTACACGCGCGAGGGCTCCGACATCGAGGTCAACAAGAGCCTGGGCGGGTACAATCCGGCCAATTACGGGCGCGTCAATATCGACACCTATGAGATGAACTTCGTGGGCCGCAAGCACAATCTAACGGACTCGAGGGTCACCGGATTCGGCACGATCGGATTCGGCTGGTCCGTCGTCAAGCCGGAGATCACCCTGCCGAACAACCCTATCGACACGACTCCGGACCTCGGCTCGAACACCCAGTTCTGCTTCAATTTCGGGGCCGGCGCGAACGTGGCCATGTCCCCGAAGGTGTCGATGCGCCTCGAGGCCCGCTGGAAGCTCACGCACACCGACATCTCGACCGGCACCTACGCCTATTGTGATTATTACGGCTACTGTTACGCGTACTCCTCCACCACGTACAGCAGCGGCGAGTTGATGGGCGGGCTCACGTACAAGTTCGGTGGCAAGTAATCCTACGGCGGGCGGGCCGCGCGAGCGGCTCCCCCGCGTAACCGTGGAGATTCGAACGGTGATGCGACGAATGTTCGTGTTGGCAAGCTCGCTCGCGCTTCTCGGGATGATGGCGGTCTCGTGCGGCGGCCCGAGCCAGATGGTCGAGACGTGGGCGGACCCGACCTACACGCCTACGCTCGCGAACCACGTCATGGTGGTCGGCCTGGGCGAGAACCAGCGCCGGATTTCCTCGTTCGAGGACATCATGGCCAGCCACTTCGCGGCCCGCAAGGTCACGGTCAGCAAGGGCTCGACGGCGGGAGCGACCGGCTCCGCGGACATCGAGGCCTTCAAGCAGGCCGTCATCGCGTCGGGCGCCCAGATCGTCACGATCTCGCGGCTCGTCGACGTGGCGAGCGAGACCGTCTACCATCCGGGCACCACGGCCTACATTCCGGCCGCCGGATACTACGGAATGGGGGCGTACTACCATTCGTCCTATATGATGGTCTCCGACCCCGGCTACGTTTCCGAGTCGAAGATCTACAAGGTCGAGACGAACGTCTACGACGTGAAGACCGAGAAGCTCATCTGGAGCGGGCTGTCGAACACCACCGACCCCTCCAACTTCCAGGAGGCGGTCAATTCGATCGCCGTGCTCGTCGTGGGCGAGATGATGAAGATGAAGATCGTCCCTTAGCCAAACGTCCGGGCCGGACGTCCCGCGTGGGGCGTCCGGCCCTCTTCGCAGGCATGCACCCCATGCGGGCCGCTTCGGCGCGTAAGCTCTCGTGACCCCCGAGACCGACCGGCCTGCGCAAGGCTCCCTCCGCCAGCCCCCCGATCGCCTGACGCCCTTGAGCGTCCTCCGGCGAGCCGCCGCCACGTTCCTCGGCATCGCGATCGTCCTCCTGCTCCTCGCCGGCGTCGCGCTGCTACTCCTTCAACAGCCCGCCGTGAGCCGGTGGGCGCTCTCGCGAGTCGTCGCCGCCGTCTACGGCGTGCCGCGCGCTTCGGTCGCCATCGACGGCGCCGGGGGCGACTGGATCACTCGCCTCGAGGCGCGCGGCCTGCGCGTGTCGCGCGGCGGCACGGTCATCCTTCGCGCCGACACGCTGCGCGTGGCCTACTCGCTGCTCGACGCGCTGGCCGGTCGGTTCGCGGTCCATGACGCGAGGGTCACCGGCGCCTTCGTGACGCTCGCCCCGGCCGACACGAGCCGGTCCTCTCGGCCGGCGCTCCGGCCCGCGGAGTGGCTCGCCGGGCGCTTCTGGTCCGGGAGGCCGATCCGGATCGAGCGATTGAGCCTCGTGCGCTGCGCCTTCGAGACCGCCGGTCCCGACCGCGCGCCGCGCGCCGAGGGCATCGAGATGGAGGCGCGCCGCATCGTGCTCGGCGGCGGCGGCTTCGCCTTCGACCTCGACACCCTCGCGGCTCGCTTCCTGCCGGCCGGGTCGCGGGATCGCTGGGGCGCCGTGACGGCGAGCGCGTCGCTCGACCGGCGCCGACTCGAGGTGCGGAGCTTCAGCCTCGCGAGTTCCGCGAGCGAGGTCGAAGCCCATGGAACGCTGGCGCTCGGCGCGACACCCCGGGACAGCATCACCGAAGCCGACTTCACCCTCCGCGCGCCGCGCCTCGACCTCGCCGATCTCGCCATTCTCCCGGCCGCGCCCGCGATGAGCGGCGTCGTCGTGGCCGAGGCCGAACTCCACGGAACGCACCTTCAAACGCTCCGCGGCACGGTCGGAGCGGAGACGAGGCGCGCGAAGGTCGGAACGCTCGACCTCGGCCATACGCGCGTTCGCGCGAGGCTCGACGGCGGGCGGGTCGAGCTCTCGCTCGCGAGCGAGATCGCGGACGCTCCCATCGAGGCGGAAGGGTGGGCTCGCCCCTTCGACACCGCGCCGACCGGCGCGCTCGACGGGCGCGTCGCGCGGCTGCCGCGGACCGTCCCCGGAGCCCCCTGGTGGGATCCGGACGCCTCCCGTACGGCCCGCTTCCGCGCCTCGCTCGAACGCCGCGAAATGAAGATCGCGCTCGGCGTCGAGGCCGACTCCGAAGTCATCGCGCTCACCGGCGCGCTCGACCTCCCCGTTTCGTCTCGGTACCGCGGGCGCGGCATCGCGCTCACCCGCACGAACCGGGCCGGCACGACGCTGCCGGGGGGCTCGCTCGCCATCGACTCCGTGGAGATGACGCTCGGCCGCGTCCCCTCCTACCGGGTCATGGGGGCCCGTTTCTCCCACGTCGACCTGGCCCTTTGGACCCGCCAGCCCGGGGCTTCGAGCGATCTCAACGGAACCGTCGACGGTGAAGCGCGGGGCCGGCGTGCCGAGGAGGCGCGCGCCACCTTGCGGCTCGAGCCCTCGACGATTCGCGCCCAGTCGATCGAACATGCCGACCTGGCCCTCTCCCGGAAGAACGGCGAGATCTCCGTCCGGGGCGAGGCGCGGGCGCCCTCGGGTCTCGTCCAGGTGAGCGCGCGGGCCCGCCCGTTCGATCGCGTCCCCTCCTACGAGGCCGAGGAGATCCGATTCCGCGGCGTCGACGTGGGGCCCTGGGTCGCCTCTCCGAGCGTGCGCACGCGCCTCGACGGCTCCCTCCGGCTTCGCCTCGCGGGAAAGACGCCGGAGACTCTCGCGGGCTCCATGGACGTGCGGCTCGAGCCGTCGAGCGTGAACGGGTTCCCGCTCGACGGGGCCGACGCGCGCGGCACGATCGATCGGGACCGGATCCGGGCCGATCTTCGGATCGATTCCCGAGCGGGCGCCGCCACGCTCGCCGGCTCGGGTGAGTGGAGGGCGCGCCCGCCGCGGCTCCTCGTGAGCGGCGAGGTCGCGAACGCGTTCCTCGCCCGCCTGGCGGGAGCGGACTCGCTCGACGTGTCCGGCGCCACGAGATTCCGCATCGACGCGAGCGACGCGAGGCCCAAGACGGCGAGTCTCCGCTGCCTGGTCGACGGGAGCGGCCGCGTCGCCGCGGCCACGATCGATTCGCTCCACGCCGAAATCGGACTCTCCCAAGGCGTGGTGTCGGTCGACACGCTCTTCGCACGCTCGAACGTGGGCCACGTCGGCGGCGCCGGCCGGCTCGCGCTCTCCGACAGCGCCGGCGCGCGGGACGGCGGCATTCGGGTGACCGCGACGATCGTGAACGCGTTGCCGCTCGCCTCCATCGTCCATCTCGACACGCTCGACGTGGAGAGCGCGACTTTCGAGGGCCGCCTCGCGAGAGCCGGCCGCACGATCCGATTCGACGCCACGGCGCGGGTCCGCAGATTGACGGCGGGGACGATGCACGTCTTCGGCGCCGAGGCTCGGACCGAGGGCCTCCTCGATCCAAGCATGCGGCTCGCGAGCGGGAGCGCGGCGGCGAAGCTCGATCGGCTCGTGGGCCCGGGGCTTCGCCTGACGAGCGCCGACGTTTCGGTCGAGCGCGACAGCGCGGCCACCCGATTCGAGGCTAACGCGCGCGGCGAAGGGGGGCATGAAATCCGCCTGGCCGGCGACGCGTCGTCCGACTCCGCGGCGCTACGGATCCGGCTCGACAGGCTGGATCTCGTCTCCAAGACGCGCCACTGGGCGCTCGCGGAGCCGGCGCGGCTGACCTCGGGCCGCGGTCGCCTCGCGATCGAATCGTTCGATCTTCGCGCGGACTCGGGGCGCGTCGTGGCCCGCGGCGCCGTCGATCGCCGCGGCACGCAGGATCTTTCGCTGGAGATGAAAGGCGTCGAGATCGACGCGCTGACGGCGTGGCTCGGCCGGCCCGACATGCAGGGCTCGCTCGGGGGATCGCTGCGCCTCGACGGTCCGGCGGCGGCGCCGCGGGCCGCCGGCCATTTCGTCATGGCGCTCCTGGGCGACGCCGGCTCCGCGGGAACCGCGAGCGTCGCCTTCGACTGGGACGCCTCGCGGCTCTCGCTCGACGCGGGCTTCACGCCGCCCGACGGCGCGCCCCTCACGCTCTCCGGCCGCCTGCCGCTCGCCCTGTCGCTCGCGGCGCCCGATTCCGGCGAGTCGGGCCCGATCGCGCGCGTCGCGGCGGGAGATGTCGACCTGCGGCTGCGCGGCGCCGGAGTTCTCCTCGCGTCGCTCGCCCCGTTCCTCGATCCGCGGAGCGTGATTCCCCGCGAGGGGGCGCTCGTGCTGGACGCGCGGCTGACCGGGAAGCTCGACGCCCTCGCCGGAAGCGGGCGACTCGAGGTGGAGGGTGGCCTGTTGGAATTCCCCGCTCTCGGGGTGAAGTACGGCGGCCTGGCGCTGCGCTCGGAGCTGAAGGGAGGCGCGATCGAGATCCGCGAGGCCCGGTGCCGTTCGGGCTCCGGTTCCCTGACGGCGGCCGGGACGATTCGACTGGCGGGCGCCGGAGAGGCCGAGGTCGCGATCGACCTGCAGGCGCGCTCGTTCGAGGCGATCCGGACGCGCGACTATCGTTCCACGCTTTCGGGCGACCTTCACATGGGCGGCACGCTGGGCGCCCCGGTCGTGTCGGGGGCGCTCACCTTCGTCGACACCGATCTCTTCCTCGCGGCGGCCCAGACGGCGGAGCAGACCGGGAGGGCCGAGGTCACGCTCACGGCCGACGACTACCGCATGCTCGAGGAGGCCTTCGGCTACACGGTCGCGAAGCCTCCCAACGCGGCGCAGCTCTTCTACGACGCCGCGCGCCTCGATCTGAAGATCGTCCTGGGCGGCAACACGTGGGTGCGCCAGCGGGTGGCGCCCCGGATGGCGATCCAGTTCACCGGGTCCTTCCAGCTCCAGAAGGCCCCGTACGGAGAGCCCCTTCTCGTCGGCCGCATCGCGCCGGTCCCGGGCCGCGGAAACGTCGAGCAGTTCGCGCGGCAGTTCGACCTCGCCGGGGGCGAGATCCTCCTCAACGGCGACATGAAGAGCCACGTGCTCGACATCAAGGCGGAGTACAAAGTCCCCTCCGGGACCGAGGAGACGCGGTCGAAGGTCGTCGTGCATCTCGACATTCAGGGGCGGCTCGACCGGATGAAGCTGATCCTGAGCTCCGATCCCCCGCTCGACCAATCCGACATCGTCTCGTACATCATCACGGGCCAGACCGCCTTCTCCGGCGGACGGAGCCAGGGCGACAAGAGCTCGGGGGCCGCCACGTTCGCCACCCAGGTCGCCATGTCGGGGGTGACGTCGCGCATCGAGGATCTCGCGCAGCAGAAGATCGGCGTCGACGTGGTGGAAGTGCGCCAGGACGGAATGGAGGGCGTGACCCTGATCGCCGGCCAGTACGTCACGCCCGAGCTCTACGTCGGCTTCCGGCAGCCCGTGGGATCGACCTCGGCCACCAAGAGCACGAGCGATTCCGAGAACAAGACGGAATACGAGCTCAACTACGAAGTCTATCGATGGCTCCTCCTGAACCTGCAGGGCGGGAGCTCCAATTTCAAGTCGTTCATCCGGGCGCGCCGTGAGTATTGAGAGCCGGGTCGGCGCCCTCCTCCCGGCGCTCGGGGTCGCGCTCGGGCTCGTCCTGTCGGCGGGCCCGTGCCTCGCGCAGATCGACGTGGACGCCTCGACCGAATTGCGTTCGATAGGCTTTCGACAGGCAAAGGGCCCACGTGTCCCGGAGCCCGCGATGCGCGAGGCGACGACCCTTCGCGGCCGGGGTGCCGGCGCGGCGATCCAGAGCGCGTTCGCCTGGCTGCCGTTCGTCTCGAAGCCCGAACCCGTGCTCTTCGACCCGCGGGAGCTGCAGCGCGACGTCGTGCGGTTGCGCCGGCTCTGCGCCGACGAAGGCTTCCCCCGCGCCCGGATCCGCTACGACGTGAGGAAGGACGACGAGCATAACCGGGTCGACGTCACGATGATCGTCGACCAGGGTCCGCCTCTCATCCTGCGCGACGTCCGGATCGAAGCCGCGGACAGCGCCGCGACCCTCGCGATCCCGGAGGACGAGCGCCGCGGCTGGGAGAAACTCCAGCGGTCGCTGGGCAAGATGAAGAACGATCCGATGCGCCGCCAGGGACTGGCGCGGATCGAGCGCGAGGTGGGCGCCTGGTGGCAGGAACGCGGACACCCCTACGCGCGCACCACGATCGAAGTCGAGGTGGACTCGTCGCGAAACGAAGCGATCGTCCAGGCGCGCGTCGATCCCGGGACCTTCGCCCGCGTTTCGGACGTCGTCGTCGAGGGGACGAGCGCGATCCGCCCCGACGTCGTGGAGCGCGAGCTCCCCTTCCGGGAAGGCGACCGCTACTCCTCGAAGAAGATTTCCGAGGGGCAGCGGGACGTCCAGTCGATCCAAATGGTGCGCCTCGCGCTCGTCGACCTCCCCGCCGGGCAGCCCCGGGACTCGACGGTCGAGGTCCGCGTGCGCGTGACCGAAGCCGAACCGCGCCTCGTCAGCGGCGCGCTCGGCTTCGGATCCGAGACGGGAATCGCGGCCGACGCGAGCTGGACGCATCGCAACGTCGGGGGCCGGGCGCAGTCCCTGACGTTCGCCGGCGTGGCGCAGACGGGGTGGCTCGCGATCGACGACAATCCGGACACCCGTTACCGCGGTTCGGTGACCTTGAAGGAGCCCTATTTCTTCGATCGCCACGCCTCGCTCCTCATCACGCCGTTCGTGGAGTTTCGCGACGACGTGCAGGATCGCTCGCTCCAGTACGGAGTCGACCTGACGCCGCTCTACCAATTCTCGCCCCTCTACTCGGTCGCGCTCACGTACGGAATCTCGAGGCGGGATGTCTACGAGTACCGCTTCGGCGATTTCACCTCGGGCGACGTCGACCTGCTCACGCTGCTCCAGCAGGGGGCGCAGGCGCTGCTCGACACGCTCGGAACCGGGATCCGGAAGAGTCAGTTCACGCTCACGGCGACGGTGGGGTCGCTCGACGAGCCCGCGATGCCGCATCATGGCGTCCTCTTTCGCCCCTCGCTCCTGGTGACGACGCCCGAGGGACTCAACAGCTCCGAATACTCGCGCTTCGACGGTGCCTTCTTCGCCTACGCGCCGCTCGGCCGCAGGACCACGCTCGCCGTTCGCGCCACCGCGGGCCGTCTCTTCCCGTTCGGGAAGAGCCTCCCCGGCCCGAACGACGACCCGACCATCAAGTTCCTCCAGCTGCGCGACGTCACCTTCACCGCCGGCGGGAGCAACGACGTGCGGGGCTGGGGGAACCGGCTCCTCGGCCCGAAATTCCCCGACATCCGCTCGGAGGAGTCGGGCGACACGACGCGTCTGGTGGCGGAAGGATACGTGCCGGTCGGGGGGTTTCAGCGGTTTGCGGGATCGATCGAACTTCAGCTTCCGCTGCCGGGAGTCGGCCCGAATTGGGGCGCGAACGTCTTCCTCGACGCCGGGCGCGTTTGGACGTCGGACGATCGATTCAGTCACGGGATCTACGCCGGAGAGCAGGAGCGGATGTTCTACTCGACCGGGGCCGAACTCGCGATCCGCACGCCGGTCGGGCCGATCCGGCTCGGCGCGGGCTACAAGCTGAATCCGTCGACCGTGGACGTCGTCGATTCAGCCGATCTGCTGGAGGCCGTCACGGCGGGCCGGCCGATCGAGGACCTGCCGAAGCACAAGCGCTGGCGATGGCAAATGCACCTCGCGATCGGCTCGTCGTTCTAGGGCGCGCCTCGCCCAGGGTCAGAACGCGCCGCGCAGGTAGAACGTGAACCCCTGGATCCCGTAGTTGGCCCGCAGCGTGTAGTCGTCGTTCCGATACTTTTGGAGCGCGCACCGGATGCCGTCGTAGCCGACCCCGAGCGCCGCGTTCCGGACCACCCAGTAGTGATAACGAATCGTGTTCTGCGACATCCCCCCGCGGAGGTCCGGCAAGTTGATGAAGACCACGCGCGAGAAGAACTGGATATCGCTTCGTTTCGAGACCGCCCAGTCGAGCTGAATGCCGAGAAGCGGCACGGGGAGGGTCAACTTCCCCTCGACGGTCCGACCGCCCACCACGGGCTGCTGGTTCTCGTCGAGGACGCCCCCTTCGCTCGAAAGGCGCGCGCTCAGCTTGGTGTTGCTGAGGCCGAACGAACCGGAAATGCGCACGTCCTCGTGCTGCAGGAAGTCGTGGCGATAGGCGAGGTAACCGAACCGAGAGCCGAAGAAAGCCTCCACCTGGGCGCCGGCCGTGAACGTGTACTTGCCGAACTCCACGTTCTCGGCGATCACCCGCTCCGCGGTGCGATTGACGTCGATGTATCCCAGATCGATGTGGGACCGGCCGCCGCACTTCCAGGATCCCTCCGCCTGAAAGTAGCCGTCGTGGATCGGGAGGTTGAAGAGGTCCTCGAACACGAGTGTCGCGTTCAGGCCTCCGGTCTCGGTGCCGAGGCCGACCTCGGTATCGAGCGTGGCCGTCGTCCCCGCCACCTCGATCCTGAACTTGTCGGGGATGTCTCCCGGAAATCCCGCGACCGCGGAGGCGGGACGAAGGAAAATGAACGCCGTGAGAACGAGAACGATCGACGAGGGTCTCATCATCGCATATCTCCCTTTCAGGGCTTGGCCGTGTCCCGCCGGTCGAACCAGTAGTACTGCCACGCGACGGAGAAGGTGTCCATCTTCGTGCCGACCCGGGCCGTGGCACCCTTCGCGAACTCGAACTTCAGCGAGTGCCGCCCCAACACGGGGAGCGCCAGCGTCGCCCCGACGCGCGAGTTCTCCTGTCGGTCCGCATTATGCACGCCATCCACCGTGGTGGCCCCGCCAAAATAATAGGTTCCGTCGAGGGCGGCCCAGAGCCGTCCCTTGAACGCGTAGACCACGTGCGACTGCAGCACGCCGATCGGGTCCTGTTCCTTGACCTGCCCGCCGTAGAAGTCGTGGTTCGTCGTGGTGAACCAGCCGCCCGCGTAGGCCTCCAGCCACCACTTCCCCGCCGGATGCGAGACCCCCAGCTCCGGCTTGAAGCTCCATCGATTCGTGCCGATGTTGATCAGCTTCGACGGGTCGTACTCGCCCACCGGCACCTTTACGATCAGGCTCGCGCCCAGCGTGGTGGAGCGCTTCTTCGAGGCGAACTCCCGAGGCGAGAGCGCCGGCGCCCCGAGGAGGTTCGACGCGATCCTGAACGTGGCGTCGGCGACGCCCGCTCGGTCCACGCTTCGGTACTCCTCCCCCACGTTCCCGTCCACGGTGCCCCAGGTGTACGGCACCACCGCGCTGACACTCGCCGAGCGACCGAAGAGACCGAAGGTGCGCAGGTAGAACGTCGCGCTCGAGTTGATGCTGGCGTGCACGTCGGAGAAGGGCAGCGTGGGGTCGAACAGGAGGTCGCCGGACGAGTACGAGTAGATCGCGCCCACGAAATTCGCCCCCGTGGGAGAGGGCGCGTAGGCGCGGGGCTCGAGCTGCTGAGCCGAAACGGGCCCACCCGGAGCGAACGCGAGGGCCAGCGCGAGCGCAGCGCATGTCCGCGCCGATCGGAGCGCGACTCGCCGAACACGTCGCTCCATCCCCCGTCCTTTCAGGGCCTCGGCCCTCCTTGCCGTCCCACCGGGATACGACCAAAGTACAATAGGGCTCGCCGTCACCCGGCCCTACAGTACATAGTTGCAGCCTGGAGGGCAACGAATCGACGCGCTGTCATCTGCATGGAAACCCACACCACGCTGGATCGGCGCGGAGCGATCTCTCGATGGCTCCGCGCTCTCGCGCTCGCGTCCTTGGCCCTCGGCCTGGAACTGCCCGTGGTTTTGCCCGCCGCCGCTCTCGACGGCGAGCCCGATTCCCGGCTTTCGCTCTTTCCGATGGACGGCGCCGTTCCCGAACCCGGCGTGTTGACGGTCCTCCGTGTCACGCCGGCGTCCTACGACGCTCTGCGGATGCCGGCGTTCGAAGTCGGGCCGGGTTCGGAGACCCGGGCCGTCCGGGGCGAAGAGGGCTTCGGCCCCAAGTTCCGGCGGGCCTGGATCCCGATCACCTGCGGCGAGCTCGCGCTCCTCGGAATCACCGCCACGCTTCCGAAGAGCTGGACCGGATGGTCCCCGCACTTCGTCCGGGACGGGGCGAGCCATTTCTCGGAAGCCTGGACTCAGCCTCCCATCGTCGACACGGATTGGTGGTTCCACAACTATGTCGGCCATCCCTACGGCGGCAGCCTCTATTACAACTCCGTCCGCGCGCAGGGGGCCACGGTCCGGCAGTCCTTCTTCATGAGCATGCTGCTCTCCACGCAGTGGGAGTACGTGTTCGAAGCCGTGGCCGAGCGCCCGAGCGTCCAGGATCTCGTCATCACGCCCGTGATAGGGTCGCTGCTTGGCGAGGCCATCCACCGAACGACGGCGCGGATGCGGCGAAACGGGACGAGCCTGCTCGAGAAAGTCTTCATCACCCTCTTCAATCCGGCGAGCGCGCTCGCGTCGGGATATTGATACGCCGCCCGGAACGGAGAGCCCCGATCGCGACGTGGTGGGGGGCGGCGCTGGTCGTGGGCCTCCTGGCCGCCGGCACGGCATGGGCCGCCGACGAGGGCGGCCATTCCCCCTTGATCGACCCCGAGGACGGCTGGGTCGATGTCAGCAGCTTTCTCGACAAGAGCTACGGGTTCGTGCCGGTCGTGGTCCCGATCACGGAGCCGGCCGTGGGCTACGGCGCGGCCTTCGGCCTGGTCTTCATCGACAAGGCGAAACGGGAGGGGTCGGCCGGCTTCGGCAGGCCGACCATGACCGCGGTGGGAGGTCTCGCCACGGAGAACGGATCCCGCGGCGTGGCGGCCGGAGACGTTCGCTACTGGCTGGACGACCGGCTCCAGACGGTGGCCCTGTTCGGCTACGCCCCGATCAACCTCACGTTCTACGGGCTCGGCGATGTGGCCTCGCGCCGGAATCCTCTCTCCTATTCGCTCACGCCGCTCGGCGGCCTGCTGAGCACGAAGTACCGCCTGGGCGCCCGGAGCCGATGGTGGGCAGGACTCGGCTACTCGTACGCTTCGACGAAGGTGGAGTTCGACGTGCCCGCTTCGGTTCCCCCCGAGATAGGCCGGGCCTCGGGCGAGATCGGCACGGGCGGACTCACGCCCGCCGTCAGCTACGATTCGCGCAACAACGCGTTCACCCCCACCGGGGGCATCTACGCGGAGACGTCGTTCGGGGTGTTCGGCGAGCTGCTGGGGAGCGATACGAATTTCCAGAAGGCCGCCGCCCTCGCGATGGGATACGCGCCCCTGAGCGCGAGGCTCACGCTGGGACTCCGGGGCGACGCGTCGGCCACCTTGGGCGACATTCCGTTCTACATGCGGCCCTACATATCGCTGCGCGGCGCCGAGGCGATGCGCTATCAGGGCGAGGAAGTGGCCCAGGCCGAAGTGGAACTCCGGTGGCAGTTCTGGAAGCGGATCAGCGCGGTGGGGCTCTGGGGGCTGGGGTCGGCTTGGAACGACCTGGGCGGCTTCGACAATCGGGAGACGATCACGACGTACGGCGCGGGCGTGCGATACGAAATCGCTCGACGATACGGCTTGCACGTCGGCGCGGACGTCGCCTTCGGACCCGACGATCCGATATTGTACATTCAGTTCGGAAGCGCCTGGATGCGTCCATGACCCGGCATGCAGAACGAAGGGAGCCGCCTCGATGCCCATGAATGACCCGAGTCCCACGCTCCGGATCGAGCCGCGCTGGCCCGTCACCCTCACGGTGCTCTTCGTGCTTCTCCTCCTCGAGTTGCTCCCGGCCCGGGTTCGGCTCCTTCCGCGTTGGGCGCCCTACTTCATCGGGCTTCTGGTTCTGGCGCCCGCCGTCGGTGTATCGCTGACGCGAGCCGCGGCGGGCTGGCGCCGCGTGGAGCGCCTCGGCACCTACCTCTTCGTCCTGGCCACGGGAACGGCCACGCTCGCGGTCCTCGGGTCCCTGATCGGCGCGATGGTCCGTCGCTCGGGCGAGGTCGGAGGCTTGCAGCTCCTCACGTCGAGCATCGCGGTCTGGGTCTGCAACGTGGCGCTCTTCGCGATCCTCTACTGGCAAATCGATCGCGGCGGTCCCGAGCCTCGCGCGAACAGGGCGCCGGTGCGGCCCGATTGGCAGTTTCCCCAGGCCACGGCTCCCGACGACGCGCCCCCCGGCTGGCTCCCGACGTTCGTCGACTACCTCTTTCTCGCGTTCACGACGGCGGCGGCCTTCAGCCCCACCGACGCGCTGCCGATGACCGCTCGCGCCAAGCTGCTGATGATGCTCCAGGGCTCGATTTCCCTCGTGACCATCGTGGTGGTCGCCTCCCGCGCGATCAACATTCTCGGCAACTGAGCCGGGGAGAGCCTCGGCGGATAGACGAACGCCCCGCCCGCGGTCGAGCCGCGAGCGGGGCGTCGCTTTGCGCGATTCGCGAAGGCGCTACTTCTTCGCCGGCATCTTCTCGACCGAGGCGGCGACCGACTCGGTGTAGGTGAAGACGACCAGCTCGCCGACCTTCACGAGGTCGAGGTTCTCCGGATGCTTCGGCGTGATCTCGTACTCCGCGCCGTCCATGCCCTTCAGCGTCACCGTTCCCTTCTCCTTGTCGATGGAGAGGATGGTGGCCTTGTATTCGGTCGTCTGGGTGATCGACGCCTTGGGCTTCTCGCCTTCCTTGGCGGTGGCCATCGTCGTCTCGTCCGTGACCTCGGGAGCGCCCGCCGCCTCGACGTGCACCGTCAGCTTCTCGGTGTACTTCATCTTGACGACATCGCCCTTCTTGATCTGGGCGAAGTTCTTGACCTCGGGACCCGCCGTGACACTGATGGTGTCGCCCTTCTCGGTCCGCATCTTGATCGCGCGGTTCGACTTGGTGACCTCGAGCACGGTCGCCTGGGCGGTCACCGTCTCGGAGGCCTCGAAGTAGGGCTTGCCGTCCTTGGTCGTGGCCTTCTCCGTCTCCTCCGCCATGGCCATCGAGACGGTGCAGAGGAGCATGACGAACGTAAGCAATGCCTTCTTCATGGAGTCCTTTCCTTGTTCTGGCGGGGTCGTCCCCCGCCACGTGAATGGGCGGTTAGAAGTACCAGTTGAGGTTGAGCCCGCCGGGGAAGAATTTCACCGTGTCGAAGATCTCGTCGTCGAAGGTGAGGGAGTTGAAGCTCGTCGTGAGCCCGACCGCGAGGTGGCTCGACACGCGGACCTCGTAGCCGGCGCCGAACATGAAGCCCGATCCGCTCTCGTCGAGCTTTCCGACGACCTCGAACGTCTCCCCCCACTCGTTCCCGCCCGGAATCGGCTCGAGGACGGAGGTGCGCGCGTGCGCGACGCCGGCTCCCCCCTGCAGGAAGAATCCGCTCGTCCAGTTGGACGTCTTCCCCGGGTAAACCGTCAGGACGACGTTGAAGTTCTGGAAATTGGCGCGGACCTTCTCGTCGCCGAGGCCCGTTTCGTTCATCCACTGACGATCCTCGAGGCCGATCATGAAATGGCTTCCCACCATCTTACCGAATCGGAATTGGGGCGAGGCGCCGCGCGTGTAGTCGCCTTCCGGGTCGTTCGTCTTCAGCGTGATGTCGGCCGAGCCGATTCCGTACGCCACGCCGGCGGCCCAGCCGTGCCGCTCGACGGGACTCGCGCCCCGCGCCATCGAGGCGAACGGCGGAAGCGAGGAGAATCCCGTCGCCAGAATCAAGGCGGCCAGGACTCCGGGATGGCGAACGATCGCGCACATGAGAGTCGCGTCTCCGGTTCCGGTGAATGCGAAGGCAGCGGGCGGACCGCCCGCGACCCTGCTGAACCATAGCAGGAGTCGGGGCGATCGGGAATACTTCTAAAGTGGGGTCGAGCGCTTGGACTTGCGCGGCGGATCGCCAAGCCCTAGAGTCCCCCGCATGCGAAGATTCGGTTTCAGGGCGGGCGGACTCGCCACGCTCGTGCTGGTCGCGATGACGGCGAGCCACGCCGGCGCTTCCCTGGCGCAAACGACCCCCTCGACGCCCGGCGGGGCCCGGACGGACTCGGTCTCCGTTTCCGCCACGGCGTCCGTTCCCGACTCGTTCGTCGCCGCCCCCATGAAGCCGAAGCCCATCCTGACGCTGACCGAAGTCGTCGGATTGAACCTCGGCATCTGGGCCTACGACCGTTATCTCCGGCAGAACGGCGAGAACCCCGGCTTCAAGATCGGCTTCAACTCCTGGGAGGAGAACTTCAAGAACGGCTTCGAGTGGGACGACAACAGCTTCAGCACGAACCAGTACGCCCATCCGTATCACGGCAACATGTACTTCAACGCGGCCCGCTCCAACGGATACGACTTCTGGACCTCGGTCCCGTTCGCCTTCACCGGCAGCTTCCTCTGGGAGTACATGTTCGAAACGCACCACGCTTCGTACAACGACTGGATCGCCACGAGCGTGGGCGGCACGACGCTCGGAGAAATGCTCTATCGCCTCTCCGACCTAGTGCTCGACAACCGGGCCACCGGCTCGGGGCGGCGCTGGCGCGAGTTCGGCGGCCTCGTGCTCAACCCGGTGCGGGGATTCAATCGCATCATCAGCGGCGAGGCGACCCGCGTCGGCCCGAACCCGCCCGGGTATCGCCCGAGCTACCTGGCGGTCCGATTCGACGGCGGCTTCCGGACCCTCGGCGTGGATCACGTCTACGACACCGACACCACGCGGGCCTACTTCGCTCTCCAGGGTCAATACGGCGACATGTTCCGCGGGAATCCGAGGAAGCCGTTCGACGTGTTCGATTTCGGCCTGAGCCTCTACTTCGACGACGCGAAGGTGATCGGCGGACTCCAGGCGCGCGGCCTCCTCTACGCGGACCGGCTCCACAAGAGCCCCGCCACCGAACACATGCTGGGGCTCTTCCTCAATTACGATTATCACTACACGAATGCATACACGATCGGCGGCCAGAGCGCGGGCGCCGGAATCGTCTCCCGATTCCACAAGACGTTCCTCGGCGAGATCGAGACGCAGGCGCATTTGAACACCGTCTTCCTGGCCGGCGTCAACTCGGACTACGCCAGCTACACCGGCCGGGAGTACGACTACGGCCCCGGTCTCAACAGCTCGCTCTCGGCCGCGCTGCGACGCCACGATCGACAGTGGCTCCTGCTCCGCCACTCGCAGACCTGGATCCACACGCTGAACGGCACCCCGGGCGAGCATCACGTCTCGGTCACCAACGCCCGATTCGATCTGCCGATCAACACGCTCGTCGGCTTCGGAGCTCAATACACGCTGTACCTCGCCGAGAACGACTACAAAGACCTTCCGGACACGTCCAAGCGCTCGCCGGAGCTACGCTTCTTCGTTTCGCTTCCGCTCGAATAAGGCAGCCGTGGTGACCGGGCGAAATCCCCGCCCCTCGTCGTTCCGGTTCGCCTTCCTCCTCGCGGCGCTCACGGGACTCTCCTGCGCCCACGCGGTCAACTACGCCGACACCGCGGGACCGATCTACACGGGGGCCCGGGCGGCGACGGCGCGCGCGGCGTCCCCGCGGGCGGATTCCGCGGCCTCCGACACGATGCGCGTCGTGACGTTCAACATCGAGTACGCGGTCAAGATCGACGGGGCTCTGGAGCTCCTACGGGAGGAGCCGGCTCTCCGCGCTCCGGACCTCCTCTGTCTTCAGGAGATGGACACGCTCGGGACGCAAAAACTCGCCCGCGCGCTCGGCATGAACTACGTCTACGCGCCGAGCGGCGTTCATCCGAAGTACAAGCGCGACTTCGGCTGCGCCATCCTCTCGCCGTGGCCGCTCGAGAATCCGCGAAAGATCCTCCTCCCCCACGAAGCTCGGGTCACGGGGCTTCGCCGCGCCGCCGTGTCGGCGACGCTGGTGCGAGAGGGCCGTCGAGTGCTGGTCTACTCGCTCCACCTTCCGTCGCCGCTCGGGATCTCCGGCGGATCCCGCAGGGACCAGGTGAAGAGGCTGGCGGCCGACGTCGACAGCATGATGAAAGCCGGGAACGGGGCGGAAAAGGATTCCGCCGCCGGAGGCTTCGACGCGGTCATCCTGGCGGGAGACTTCAATTCGAAGGGCATTTGCGAGGAACTGGCCGAAGCCGGCTTCACGTGGTCGACGCGCCACGCGGCGCCGAGCGCGCGGCTCACGCTTCTCGGGGTCGACCTCCTTCATCTACACTACGACCACGTCCTCGTCCGAGGACTGACGACGGCTCCCGGGCCCGACAGCCTGGGCGTCATCGCCGACAACCGCGGCGTCAGCGACCACCAGCCGGTCTGGATCCGCCTCCTGCCCGGCGCCTCAAGCCCCTGACCTCGGCGGTCACCAGCTTCGGAGGAGTCATGTATCTCGTTCGCGAAATCATGTTCTGCAGGCCGGGCAAGGTGCGCCCCATGGTGGAGAAGTTCCTCGCGATGTCGAAGCTCATGGAGAAGACGGGCATGGGCAAGGTGCGCGTCCTGACCGACTTCGCGGCGGAGCGCTACTGGACCATCGTGTCGGAGATCGAGGTGCCGAGCCTGAAGGCGTTCGAGGAGATGATGCAGGGACCGGCGCCCGGGCAAAGCGACGCGGAGATGAAGGAATTCGAGGCCATCATGAAGGGCTATCACGATCTCGTGGACCACGGCCGCCGGGAGATCTACAAGATCGAAAGTTAGTCCCGCCCGGGCGAGCTCGCCCGGGATCGGCTCACCGCCCCACCCGGAAGCGGCCGGGGACGCGGGCTTGGTTTCCGGCTCGG
Organism: Candidatus Eiseniibacteriota bacterium; assembly: GCA_035716005.1. Classification (GTDB taxonomy): domain Bacteria; phylum Eisenbacteria; class RBG-16-71-46; order SZUA-252; family SZUA-252; genus SZUA-252. The sequence goes on along the minus strand of DASTKG010000157.1, from coordinate 2,600 downwards.
TCGGTGGCTACGATCAGGAGTTCGTGCGTCCCGCCCGCGGGCGGCGCCACGGGACGCCATCGGAGACGCCCCGCTTCGGGATCCCACTCGGTCGGCACGCGCGCCCCGTCCACCTCGAGCCACGAGGTGCGGGCGTCTACGCCGCTCCCCGTTTCGATCACCGACGCTTCCACCGCCCAACGGCTATAGGGCCCGGGCGTCGCGGGAGGCGCCAAAGGCGGGAGGAGCGAGGCTCGAGGGGCGAGATCGTCCCGAAAGATCGCGAATCGCCCCAGCTGCCTCGATTCGCCGCGCACGCTCCGTGCCGTCGAATCGACGTCGGCGCCCACGAATTGCCAACGGCCCGACTCGAAGCGGTAGAGTCCAACGCGCTCCAGCGACTTCCCTTCGTCCGCCGCGAGACGAATCGTCACCGCCTTGCGAAGCGGAAGCCGATCGGGCTCGATCTGCCACGCCTGGCTCACCGGCGAGAGTTCCCGGGCCCCGCCTCTCGGCGCCGCCGGGGCCTCGGACGACGCGAACGCCAGGAGGGTCGCCTCCTCGAAGAGCGCCCCCGCCGGCACCCCCACGCTCAACCGTCCCGCCCCGTCGGAGAGTTCGATGGCGCGGGAAGGGGTCGCGCGCCGCGCCCAGAGGAGTTTCCCCTTCGTCTCGGTCGTCCCCCCGGCGTTCACGCTCCGCGAGGCAAGCGGAAGACGCACGGTCCGGACGGCCGCGCTCTCCGGCAGGGCGAACTGCGCACGCCAACGCTCCCCGCCCCGCACGGCGCGACGCGCCCGGTCGCCGACCTGGATTTCCAGACTCTTCGCGGCGTTCGCCCCCGGGACCGCCACTCGAAGAACTCCCGCGGGAAGCGAGGTGAACTCCACGCCGTCGCCGTCCCACGTGTCCGTGGAGGCGGCGTGCCACCAGCCTTTCGACGGTTCCGCGGGCGGCGGTTCGGGGCGAAGCACGACGTGTCGAGAAACGCTCGCGCCATCCACCTCGCGCGCCCAGATCCGAAGCGTTCGGGGCGGATCTCCAGGGCGGATCTCGAGGGTCCCCGCCTCCTCGCCCGCCGGCGCGTCGGAGCGCAGCATGCGGGGGCGAAACCCGGGCGGGGCCCAGAGAACGATTCCCTTCGCCCCCGTGACCCGGCCGGCGTCGTAGACGTAATCGGCCTCCGGCATGTCGGTCGCCCAGGAGACGCTGTCGAATCGGCACTCGGTCCGGCGGCCGTTCCATTCGACGCCCACTTCCCACGGCGCCATTCCACCCGTGCCGCTCGTCGACCGGGCTCGCGCCACCACCACCGCACGAAGCCGGCCGATCGCACGAAGCGTGTCTCTCCCGGTGAGCGCGATCGACTTGGGCCCCGGCTGGCCGCCCGCAAGGGAGCGCTCGTCGAGCGGCTCGAGGGTGAGGGTCAGGAGCGCCGGACGTTGCCGGTCCTTCGAGGGCAACCCGGCGCGTAGAGGATTGTAGGCGATGTCGCCCCGCCGCACTTCGAAGTGGAGGTGCGGTCCCCCGGCGCCGCTCTCGCCGGTCCACGCGATCGTCTCTCCCTCTTTCACGCGAACGCGGTCGCGCGGCAGCCAGAGGTCCTGCTCGTATCGGCCCGTGGAGTCCTGCGCCTGCCGCACGAACGCGTCCAGCTTCGCGGCGAACGCGTCGAGGTGCCCGAACTGGAGGATGCGGCCGTCCATCAGGCGCAGGTAAAGCGACCGGCCGTAGCCGACGCCGGAGGTGCGCACGCGCTCGACCCACCCACCCTCGGGCGCCCGCACCGGACGGCCGACCCGCCGGGAGGTGCCGAAGTCGAACCCGGCGTGGAAGTGCCCGCCGCGGTAATCGCCGAACCCCGCGTTGAAGACGAGCGGCCGGGCGAGAGGCGCGCGCGCGAGGGGAGGATCGATGGGGAACGGAGGAGCCCCGGCTGGCTCGGCGGGAGCGGCATTCCCGGCCGCCGGCATACAGACCGCGGAGGCGAGGGCGAGGGCGACGGCGACGGCGAGGGCGAGGGCGGAGAGTGACGGGGCGAGGGCCGCGGCGCGGCGCGCACCCGGCGGCATGGCGATCTTCAACGCTCCTCCCTGGAGGCCCGCCGGGGTCGAATTCCTTCCACCGCTCGGACGCCGCAAGCGTTACACTCTGGCCGGTATGTCGAAAATTTCGAGGCGATTCTCGATCGCGCGGTTCAGCGCCCAGATGGTACTGCAGTTGGCGGCCTTCGTGGCCGCCTTCCGTTACCTGCTTCCGCGCGTCTGGGAGGGTGAGATCGCCGCGGGTTGGATGGCCCTGCTCCTGGCGTTCCTCGGAGCCCATCTCGGCCTATGCTTCTTCGAGTGGTTCTTCCATCGGTACGTCCTGCACCACGTCTCCTTCCGGGCTCTCGGGAAATTCGCCTCCGATCACCGGAAGCATCACAGCCTCACCGCCATCAAACTCCGGCCGAGCGAGACGGGCTCCGGCCGCATCATCCTGAACGAGTATCCGATCACGGAGCCCGAGCAATACGAAGCGTCGGCCTTCCCCTGGTACTCGCTCCTCGCGTTCTGGGCGATCTTCACGCCGGTGCTCGTGGGCCTGAAGCTCCTCTTCCCCGGCGCGCCGATTCTGCT
>DASTKG010000156.1:0-55048 GCA_035716005.1 Candidatus Eiseniibacteriota bacterium | reverse complement strand
ACCGCGGGGCAAGCCCGGAACCGGGCTGGTACCATCGGACTATGGACGAGGCGACTTCGGTCAGCGGAGGACGACGAGGCGCTGGGTGCGCGACTCGCCGAGGGCGTCGAGCCGGGCGAAGTAGACGCCCGCGGCCACGCGTCGGCCGACCGCGCCGGTGAATCAGATCCAGTCGAGATTGGGCGCCGCGGGCCGTCCGAGGAGGCGCAGCATGGCCTGGATCTGCCCCTGGTGGCGAAGCTCGTGGGTGCAGACGTGGAGAAGGATTTCCTCGACGGTGAACGTGGCGGGCCGGTCCTCGCGATCGAGCGCCGATCGCGTCTCGCCGAGCCGGGACGGGACGTACTCGTCGAGCACGCGCCGCGTGCGCGCCGCGATCTCCTCGGAGCGCGCTCGGGCCGAAGCGGGGTCGGCGTAGATTCGCTCGATCTCGGCGGCATCGAGCCTCGTGAACGGCTCGCGAAGGATCTCCTCGGCCACCCAGCGGCGTTCGACCTCCACGATGTGGGCGAAGAGTCCCTGAAGCGAGCCCGAGGCGAATCCGTGCGGGCGACGCCATTCCTCGGCGGAGAGGCCGCCGCACGCGTCGAGCGCGCGGTGCCGCTCGCGCCAGAGAATCGGAAACCAGTCGCGATAGGTCATCATCGGCGTTTCTCCACCGTCCCCGACCGGCCCGAGCGCCCCGGCGCGGCGGGGAGCGGGAGCCGGAGGATCATCGGGCTCGTCGCGCCATCGGGCGTCTCGAACAGGTCGCTCGCGTTCACCCGGTCCCAGCCGCTGTTCCCGATGAAATAGAGCGACCCGCGGTCGACGATTCCGTGGTTCGGCTCCCCCATGAGTTCGGAGCCCTGCTCCAGCACCCGGCCTCCCACGATCGAACGGCGAGCCCCGGCCGTGCCGACGTAGAGAATGCGGGCGGGCCTCGTTCCATTCTGGACGAGCACCACGCCGGACGGCCCGAGCGCCATGCCGTCCACGCCGGAGAGCGCGAGCGACTTGGGCTTCGACACCGGCCGCACCGTGCGCCGCTTCAGGTCGAACTCGACGATACCTCTCGGGTAATCGGAAATCCAGAGACGCCGCCCGGGTTCGACTACGACGGGCATTTGAGGCGAAGCGAACGTGCCGGGCGCCGCCAGGGTGTCGAAGGCGGAGGCGCCGGGCCGGAGCGCGTAGAGCCCGCCCCCGATCGATTCGGTGGCGTAGAGCGTGCCGTCGGGTGCGACGGCGATGTCGCCGATCACGTGCCGGCCGCCGTCCGGCGGAAGCTCGACGAGACTCCGTCGCGCGCCGGTCGCCAGATCCCACGCCGCGACCGCGGTCCGCCCCGAGTCGGCGGCGACGTAGGTCAGAACGGTCGGCGTGGCGGCGAGGCTCCCCCAGAGGAGTTCTCGAGCCGGATCGAGCGCCAGCCCGTAGACGCCCCAGCCGCGCTCGGAAGCCGCCGGAATGAAGTCGCGCGACGCTCCGGTCGAATCGACGGCCACCACCTTGCCGCGATGGATGCTGCTGACGTAGAACGTGCGGCTCCGGGCGTCGTACGCCAGGTCTTCCGCGAGAAGCGAGGCGTCCTTCAAGACCGCCGCGATCGTGGCGGAGGCGATCGGGGCCCCGTTCGCCTGAAGGCGGCGCGCCACCTCGACGAAGGCGGAGTCGCCGAAGAGCGAGGCGAAGCTCGAGTCGCGCTCCACCGTCCGGGAGAGTCCCATGGCCGCGTACGCGCGAAGCCGGCGGAGCGCCTCCGCCCGGTCGCCGCGCCGCGCCGCGATCTGGGCGAGGCTGTACGTCGTGGCCGGGAGTCCGCCGGCCAGGCTGTCGAGGCGCGCGAATTCGGCGCGGGCGCCGGCGAGATCGTTTCGGGCGGCGAGGGCGCGGGCCGCCCGCAGCTCGTCGTAGAACTCGTTGCCTGAGGCCGCGGGCGCGCCGGCGAGGAGGAGTGCGAACGCGAGAAGGAGGGAGGCGCGCGGACGGAGCGGCGTCATGGCCCCGAAGATCGACGTTTCCGCGGCGAACATCAAGGGGAGGCTTCCAACGACCGTCGGAGTCGGGCGGAGCTCCGACTCCGGCCGAGGCGCCCCCGCGCCGGCCCGGCGCCGACATCATCCATTCGGACCATGAGATCGCCCTTCCGGGCGGACGACGCGTCGGCGCAAACTTGGAGCTGGAGACAGCGCGCGCCATGACAACCCGACCGACCCGAACTCTCGCCATTTCGTACCGAATCCGGGCCATTCTCCAGGCGGCGCTCTTCGTCGCCTCGCTCGTCTCGGCGCCGTTGGTCCACGAATGGACCTGCGACGGCGCCTGCGCGCGCGCCTCCCTCGCGACGGCGGCGTCGGCGGATCATGCCTCGGCCCCGCCCTGCCACGCGGGCGCCGGGCCGGGCTCGAAGGGGCACGGCTGCAACTGCACCGACGGCTGCTGCTCCCTCTGGGCGCAGTTCGTTTCGCCTCCGGCCCTCGAACGCGCCGGCGCGCCGACGCGCATCGTCTCGACTCCCGTCGCGCCCGCCCCCGAACCGGCTCGCCGCGCCCCCGCCGCGCGCCTCCTCCCCTATCCCACCGGGCCTCCCGCGACCGCCTGATCGCACCGTTCGAACGATCGAACGCGGTCCGCGGCGCATGCCGCGCCGCGCGCTCAGGATTCGTTTCCGGAGGAACAGACCATGCCCCGTGCGATTTCGCTCGGATGGATGGCGGCCGCCCTGCTCGTCGCGGGCGCCGTCCATCCCGTCCATCTCCTCGCCGCGACCGATCCGGTCGTGGTCGAGGGCCGCATTCTCGACGACGTGACCGGCGAGCCCCTCTCCGACGTGGCGATGTCGGCCGGCGCCGCCGTCGCCGCCACCGACCGGGAGGGCCGTTTCAGGCTCTCCGTCGCGGACGACTCCACGACGATCGTGGCGCACCGGATCGGATACCGCGACGTCTCCTTCCGCGCGCGGCTCGCCCCGGCCGATTGGCGGCTTCCACGCGCGCCGGTCGTCATGACGTCGATGGAGGTGGCCGGCTCGGCCGTCTCGCCGCGCAACATCTCCGAGCCGACGCTGCTCGCCTACGAAAGCGCGTCCCGCGAGGCGATCGGCGTTCAGGCGGCGCCCTCGCTCGCCGAGGCGATCGAGTCGACGGAGGGGCTTTCCTCGTCGCGTCCCGGAAGTTGGGGCGCGAAGACGTTCGTGCGCGGACTCGGCGGCGAGCGCGTCGCGGTGATGGTCGACGGGAACCGGCTCTATCGGGCGTGCAACGTCGGGATGGACGGTGGCCTCGCCACGATCAATCCCGACAACGTGGAGCGCGTGGAGATTCTCGCGGGTCCCGGCTCCACCCTCTACGGCTCGGGCAATCTCGGCGGCGTCGTGAACGTGGTCACTCGCGGTCCGCGGCCCGGGGAGCCGTTCCAGGGCGAGCTGCACGCCGCCGCGTCGAGCGCCGTGCCGGGCGGACGCCTCGGAGGGACGCTCACGGGCCAGCATCGCCGCCTTTCCGTCTCCCTCGCGGCGGACGGCGCGAGTTACGGCGACCAGCGATCCCCGTCCGGCACGATCGAGGGCTCCTCGTATCGCGATCTCACGCTCGACGCGAACGCTTCCTACCGGCTCGACGCCTCCCGTCGCCTCGACGCGAGGGCCGAGCGTTACGCCGGCCGCGACATCGGCTACCCCGGCGCCGGCAACGCCTTCATTCCCGAGGAGGATCGGAGTCTCTACTCGGTCGACTACGGCTGGCAGCGCGGCGGCGGCCTCCTCGACGGCGCCACGGCCAAGCTCTTCCTCCAGTCGGTCGATCACCACATGACCATGTCGATGGTCCGTCCTCCCACGATGCCGGGCGGGAGTCCCATGACCTCCACCACCGACGCCACGTCGGCCACCGACACGTGGGGCGCCCGGGCCCAGGCGCGGCTGAAGGCGGGCGACGCGATCCGCGTCGACATGGGAGCCGAGGCGACCCGCTGGGACGCCGACGGAACGCGCTGGGTGGAGAAGAGCGCCATGGGAACGACCACGACGACGCTCTTCCAGACGTGGCCCGGCGTCTCCGTGACGGACGCCGGAGCGTTTCTGCAGTCGGCCGCCTCGATCGCCTCGTGGCTCGACGCGAGCGGCGGCGCGCGGATCGACGGCGTGGTCCGGGACGCCGACGGATACGACCAGACGCGGGAGACGATCGTGAGCGGAAACGCGGGCCTTCGCGCGCGGCATCCGAACGGCGCTTACGCGCGGGCGGGGATCGGATGGGGCTACCGCGTCCCCGACCCGACCGAGCTCTACGGCGTGCTCCTCCGGCCCGACGGCTACCTCTACGTCGGCAATCCCGATCTCGAGACCGAGACGAGCCGGAGCGTCGAGGCCTCGGTCGGCTGGTCGCGGAAGACGTTCCAGGCGTCGGCGACGGCGTTCGAGAACCGCCTCGAGGGGTACATCGCGGCGAGCCCCACGGGGACGACCGTCTCGGGTGTCCCGGTCCGCCAGTACGGCAACATCGCGAACGCGCGAATCCGGGGTCTCTCGGGTTCGGCGTCGGCGGATGCCGCGCGCTGGCTCGGCCTCCGCGCCACCGTTTCCTACACGTGGGGCGAGAACCGGACGACCGGCGCTCCGCTCCCGCAGATCGCGCCGGTGGAGGGTTCGGCCGCCGCTCGCGTCACGCCGGCCGGCGGCTGGCCCTGGATGGAAGCGGAAGCCGAGGCGGCCGCCGCCCAGGATCGCCCGGCCACGGCGCAGGGCGAGATCGCCACGCCCGGATTCGTGGTCTGGAATCTGCGCGCCGGCGCGAGCGTGGGCTCGATGGAGCTGACCGGGGGCGTCGAGAATCTCTTCGACGACGCGTACCGGCGGCATCTCGATCCCTCGACGATCGAGCGGCCGGGGCGGAATCTCTTCCTGAGAATCGTGCGTCGCTGGTGACGCGCGGCGCTCTCGGCGGGCGCCGCGCCGCGGTCAGGGCTCGGTGAGCTCCGGAATCGCCGCCCCCGGGGGCGGCGGTTCCGCTCGCCGGATCGCCCCCATGAACGGCAGGAGCCCGAGCGACAGGAGCCCGAACGCGGCGTCGACCACGAGCGTCATCGGGTAGCCCCATCGCTGCATCGCGTGGCCCTGCCAGAAGGAGGAGTAGGAGAAGACGAGATTGGTGAGCGCCATATAGGCGGTGAACTGGGTGGCGGCGACTCGCGCGGACGTGACGTCCATGAAGATGGCGGTCCCCACGCCGTACATGAGGCCCTGGAAGATCGCGTAGGTCAGCGCGGCGGCCCAGAAGAGCGTGACCAGCTCCGGCGCGGGCAGGGGCCGATTCGCGAGCTGCGGATCGATCGGAACGATCCAGCCGAAACGCTGGAGCGCGGCGGCCAGGAAGAGCGTCGGAACGGTGGTGCAGGCGATGAAGAGGGCGAGGGTGCGCCGCCGGCCGAACCGGTCGGAGAGCCACCCTCCCAGAACGCAGAACCCCGCCGCGAGAATCGTGGTGACGAGCCCGAGCGTGCCCACCTCCCGGTCGCTCAGACCGAGTTCGACCGCGAGATTCGACTGGAGCGAGAAGGAGAGCGCGTAGGCCCCCATCGGGAGGAGAGCGAGGAAGATCGCCAGGAACGCGCTCCGGCTCGAGGTGAACGCGGCGGCCGTGTCGCGCGCGAAGAGTCCCAGTTCCGCGGCGAGCGCGCGGATGCCGCGCCGGCCGGTGTCGGGCCTCGGCGGCCCCGGCGGCTCCCGCATGGGAAGCGGAACGAGCGCCGTGACGAGAAGGATGGCTCCGGCCACCAGGAGGAAGGAGGGCTGGAAGCCGATCGCGGCGGTGAGGAAGAGCACGCCCGAGCCGCCGAGCGCGATGCCGACGTATTGCCCCCCGAACATGAGGCCGTTCGCGAGCCCCCGCTCGTCCTCGCCGAGCACGTTCACCGCCAGGGCGTCGATCGCGACGTCCTGCGTGGCGGCGAAGACGTTGTGAAGGAGGATGATCGCGGTGAAGAGCGCGAGATGCGTCCGGAAGTCGACGCCCATGGCCACGACGAGCGTGACGGCCATCGCGGTCTGCGTGAGGAGGATCCACATCCGCCGCCGTCCCCAACGCTCCACCGAGAGGACGTCGACGAAGGGGCCGAACGCCCACTTGACCGCCCATGGGAGATAGAGCGCGGCGATGAAGGAGCCGATGACGGCCGGTTCGAGTCCCTGCCGGCGCATCTGCGTCGCCAGCGCGGTGCCCGAGAATCCGGAGGGGATGCCCTCGGTGAGGTAGAGGAGGAAGAAGGCCGCCAGCCGCCCGCGCCGAGTCGCGAGCAGGTTCGGCCATCGCACTAGGGCGCCATCCCCGGCTTGTAGATGAGCCCCTGCGTCTTCCGCCCGCTCATCTTCACCACGATCGGCTCCTCGAAGCGGAGGTGGCGAACGCAATCGCGCTCGCTCAGCGCGGGCCGCGCCGCGAGCCATTCCCAGTCGATCGCGCCCTCGCCCAGGTCGGCGTTCACGGTGAAGTAGCCGATCTGGAACGACGTGAGATTCTGGAAGAAGTGGCTCCCCTGCGACGGCGTCACCCGGAAGTCGCGGAACCCCGACTCCACGATCACCTTCGCGCCCGAGATCTGATCCCAGGTGACGGGAATGCCGAGCCACGGGTCGGTGGAGCCCCAGCGCCCCATTCCGATCAGGAGGTAGGGGCGCGCGGCCTCGCGAAGCTCGGCGTTGAAGCGCGCGATCTCGGCGGCGGCGGCGCGGCTCATGCTGCGGTCGAATCGGTGGAAGTCGACCACGACCACGTCCCGGATTCCGCTGATCGTTCCGTTCCCCATGACCCGGGCGCTCCGGCAGAGGAGCGTCTCGGCCGGGGCTTCGTCGAGATCGAGGTTCTCCGTCTCGCGCGCGAGGACGAGGGGGCGCATCTGGAGGAATCCGAACTCGTGCGGCTTTCCGGGGTCGGCCGAGAGGCAGGCGGCGAATTCGATCTCGGCCGGGCAGTTCATCCCCTGCCCGCCCACTTCCAGGAGCACGGCGAGGACCTGCGCCAGCGGGAAGACGCCATGTTTCAGGATCGGCGCGAAGGTGACGAGCCGGACGCCCGGCCGCGAGAGCCCGTCGTAGACCGCCTGATTCTCCGCGGAGTAGGTCGAGCCGAGGGCGTAGAGCGTGCCGTCCCGCTCGGCGACGTCGAGGCCGAAGGCCGTCTCGCGCATGGCCGCCTCGGAGTCGACGTCGGTCTCCCCGCCGAGCTCGACGGCCCAGAATTCCCGCTGCGAGTTGCTCACGATCTCCTTCACCGAGGAAAACGTCGGAATCGAAAGCGGGTGGCGCGGCGAGAAGCTGAGGCAGCGCTCCCCGGCGACGACGCTCCGGCCCATGCCGAGCGCGACCGCCGCCACGCCGTCGGCGGAGGTGGCGGGAGGCGTCGGGTAGTAGTTGAAGGATCGCGCGACGCCGGAGAAGTCGGGATAGAAGCGATTCTCGTGATGGCTCCCGACGACCTTCTGGATCGCCACGGCCATCCGCTCCTCCTCCAGCCGGTAGGGCGTGGCGTGGAGGTAGTCCTTCGCCTGGCGAAGGAAGGTGGAGGCGTAGACGCGCCGGACGGCCGCGAGCAGATGCCGCAGGCGGACCCGCGCGTCGGGATGGTTGTTGGGAAGCATGTACGTCTCGTAGACCCCCGTGAAGGGCTGGTACTGCGAGTCCTCGAGGAGGCTCGAGCTCCGCACGGCCAGGGGCCAGCGCACGGCCTCCACGAAGGCGCGCAGCTTTCGCACCACGTCGCGCGGCAGCGGCGCGCGCAGGAATTCGGCCAGGATCTTCTCGTCGTCGCGGCTGCTCAGGGCGAGGTCGCGCAGGTCGTTCTGCGCGAGGAATCGGTCGAAGCAGTCGGTGGCCAGGACCACCGTCGGCGGAACGGCGATCTGCACGCCCGGCCAGAGGCGGCCGACGCCGTGGTAGTTGAGGAGGTAGCGAACGAAGGCGAGCCCCCGCGCCTTCCCGCCGAGCGAGCCGTTCCCGATCCGCGCGAAGAAGTTCCCGGCCGGATCGAAGGTCTTCGGATCGAAGTCGGCGACGAGCGTATCGCTCTGCTCCCGGCGGTATTCCGCGATCGAGAGAATCAGGTCCCGCCGGAGCCCGTCCACGTTCTCGTAGTCGGAGACCTTGCGCGGGCGCATCTTCCGCGCCAGCGCGAACTCCGTCCGCGCCATGAACCAGTTCGAGAAGTGATTCCGCTCGCCGTGGAACGCGACGCTCTCCACGGGCACCGTGCGGAGCTTCTCCTCCAGGCTCTTCAGATCCTTGGCCCGGTCGACCTCCGTGCCGTCGGCCAGCTTGAAGACGAAGTCGCCGAACGCGAAGTGCTCGACCATGAAGGCGCGGAGTTCCGAGAGGAGCGTGTCGGAGTACTTGCGCAGGAAGGCGGCCCCCACCTTCGCGGCCCCGGCGGCGAATTCGGGACGGCTCGACTGGAGCACGATCGGCAGGTCGGGGATCCGCTCCCGGGCCATGCGGGCCAGCTCGAATCCGGCTTCCCGCATGAGGACCGAGCCGCGCGGGAACTCCACGTCCGAGATGAGCCCCAGGAGGTACGGCTGGTAGGCGGTGAAGAGCCGCCACGCCTCCTCGAACGTCGTCGCGAGGAGGAGCTTCGGCCGCGCGCGCGTGCGGACGAGCTTGTGCGCGGGATTGATCCCCTCGCTGATGAGGCTCTGCGACTGGCGGATGATCTCGGTGTAGATCTCGGGGAGGAAGGAGGAGTAGTAGCGGACGTTGTCCTCCACCACCAGGACCACGCGCACACCCATCGCGGCCGTGTCGTGCGCCACGTTCCGGCGGTCCTCCACGTACTTCACGATCGCCACCAGGACCCGGGCGTTTCCCTGCCAGAGGAAGAGCCCGTCGAGGTCGCTCAGGTCGTGGCTCGCCTCGAAGTCCTTCCGCTCGTCATTGTCGTAGGCCATGGCCACGACCGGGATGTCCAGGCCGGCCCGCTGCACCTCGCGGGCCAGCTCCGTCGCGTCCATGTCGGCGGCGCGGATCGTGGAGATGATGAGATTGAAGCGGCGCTCGGTCTTCGCGAGCGCGAGGGCCTCGGCCCCGCTCGAGACGTGCGTCAGCCCCGGCATGTTCGGGATGGACAACTCGAGGAATTCCCCGGCGATCAGCTCGTTCAGGCGGCCGTCCTCCTGCAGCGTGAACGAGTCGTAGAGGCTCGAGACCAGGAGGATGTCCTGGACCCGGAACGGCATCAGGTCCTGGAACGCCTGGAAGGGGTTGCTGACGTCGGCGATGGAGGTCGGCTCGTGGTAGCTGTTCACGATCGGCCCATGGTGCCACGACGGGCGCCGCGGCGCAAACGAAGGCGGCGGGCCTCGTGGGCCCGCCGCCGATCCCGCCCGATGACGATCGGGGTCAGACGAGACCCTGGTCGAGCATCGCGTTCGCGATCTTCACGAAGCCGCCGATGTTGGCGCCGTTCAGGTAATTCCCCGGCGTGCCGTACCGCTCGGCCGTGTCGAAGCAGTTCTTGTGGATGGCGATCATGATCTTGTGGAGGCGATCGTCGACCTCATCGCGGGTCCAGTTGAGCCGCATGCTGTTCTGCGACATCTCGAGCCCCGACGTGGCCACGCCGCCCGCGTTCGCGGCCTTGGCCGGACCGTAGAGGATGCCGGCGTCGAGGTAGATCTGGATCGCGTCGAGCGTGCTCGGCATGTTCGCCCCTTCGGCGACCAGCGCCACGCCGTTCTTGATCATGTTCGAGGCGTCCTTGGCGTTGATCTCGTTCTGGGTCGCGCTCGGGAAGGCGCAATCGGCCTTGATGTCCCAGAGCGGGTTGTAGCCGAGCTTGTGGTCCATCGCCGTGTACTTGGCGTTCTTGAACTGGGTGGTGTACTCGCTGACGCGGCCGCGGCGCACGTTCTTCAGCTCCATCACCCACGCGAGCTTCTCGCGCGTGATTCCGTCGGCGTCGTAGATGAACCCGTCGGAATCGGAGAGGGTGACCGGCTTGGCGCCGAGATCGAGGAGCTTCTCGACCGTGTACTGCGACACGTTGCCGCTGCCGGAGACGAGGCAGGTCTTGCCGGACAGCGACTTCTTGTGGGCCTTCAGCATCTCGTCGGCGAAGTAGACGCAGCCGTATCCGGTCGCTTCCGGACGGATGAGCGACCCGCCCCAATTCAGGCCCTTCCCCGTCAGCACGCCGGTGAACTCGTTCGCCAGCCGCTTGTACTGGCCGAACATGTAGCCGATCTCGCGCCCGCCCACGCCGATGTCGCCCGCGGGAACGTCGGTGTCGGGTCCGATGTGGCGCCACAGCTCCGTCATGAAGCTCTGGCAGAAGCGCATGACCTCGTTGTCGCTCTTCCCCTTCGGGTCGAAGTCCGAGCCGCCCTTGCCGCCGCCCATCGGAAGCGTCGTGAGCGAGTTCTTGAAGACTTGCTCGAACGCGAGGAACTTGAGCGTCCCGAGCGTCACGCTCGGATGGAAGCGAAGGCCGCCCTTGTAGGGGCCGATGGCGCTGTTCATCTCGATCCGGAATCCGCGGTTCACCTGGATCTCGCCGCGGTCGTCCTGCCACGGCACGCGGAACATGATCACGCGCTCCGGCTCCGCGATCCGCTCGAGCAGCTTCGCCGAGCGATACTCGGGATGGCGATCGAGGACCGGCACCAGCGACTCGAAGACTTCCTGCGTCGCCTGGTGAAATTCGGGCTCGGCCGGGTTCTTGGTGCGGATCTCCTCGATGACGCCGTGGATGTATTCCTTGGCGGAAGAGGTCTTGCCGGGGGCTTTCACTGCGACTCCGACGGCACTCATGAATGGGCTCCTTTCCGGGTCTGGCAGGGGGCTGTCTGACAATATGGCATCCGCCCCCTAGGGACAACGACTCTCGACCAAATCTGTCATGCGGCTAACGAATTGCCGCCTCGCTACTTGCGAAACTCGGGCCGTGCCACGGCCGGGTGCGGTGCGAGTCGGATCTCGTACAGGTCCGATTCCTTACGCATGGACCGTGCTACGCGGACCGCGGCCTTCCGCCGGGGTCAATCCTCGTGGCACTCGACGCAGGCCTGCTTCTTGATTCCGGGCATCTCCGCCTTCAGATCGTGGCAGTCGACGCACGTCTTCTCGGCGTCGTCGATGTGAACGGCGTGATCGAAGTCGCCCCGGAACGACTTCACCACGCGCTTCTTGATGTCCCCGTGGCACGACGCGCAGTTCGTGACGGGCGGCTTGTGGTGGCACGAGACGCATCCGCTCTCGCCGTACCGGAGCACCTCGCCCTCCGGCTTCTCCTCGTGGGCGCGATGGCAGGCCTTGCACTCGATCTTGGCGTCGAGGACATGGCGAGCGTGGGAATAGGACTTTCCGAACACCTCCCCGCGCTGGCTCTCGATCCCCTCGTGGCAGTCGAAGCAGGGCGAGGCGTACGGCGGCTCCCGCCATGGCGAAGGAAGCGGCGCCAGGCCCCTGTCGCGGCGCGCCGCGTTCATGTCGGCGTGCGACTGCCGAAGGAGCGCGTCGCTGTAGGAGACGTTGTGGATGCCGTGCCCGCGCTCGACCAGGCTCTGGTTGAAGCGCGCGTCGACGAGCCGCGGCGAGGAGGCGAGGCCCATGGCGCGCACCGTCTCGTCGAGCTGGCGGCCGAGGGCGGCGGCCCGCTCTTCCGTGCCCGCCTTCCATCCCAGGTAGACCTTCCGGTAGTTCGCGCCGTGGCACGCCATGCACGACACGTCCGTGGCGCGGTTCACGACGCTCTCCACGCCCGGAAGCCCCATGTGGCACCCCTCGCAGCGGACCCCCGCTTCGTACATGGGGCTCGGCATCGGCTTCACGCCGCGGCCGCCGGTGCCCGAGTAGAGCGCCAGCTGCGGCGAGTGTCCCTGCTGATGGCAGGCCGCGCAGTCGGCGCCCGCCTGATGCATCGGAAGCCGCGTCGCCTGCACGGCGGCGATCGCCTTCCCGGCCGTCTTCTCCGTCATGGGGGCCACGTGCTGGAGCTGCAGGTGGCAGTCCATGCAATCGACCTTGTGCTCGGTCACGTGCTTCTGGTGGAGATAGACGTCGTCGGCGTACTTCTCGAGCCTGTCGACCTGGTTGTGGCAGGTGGCGCACCGCTCCTTCGGCACCTCGCCCGTGCTGCCGGCCGGCTGGGCGTGGCACCACCGGCATTCCATGCCGTAGCGCGCGACGTCGCCGTGGTTGAAGCTGACCGTGCCGACCTTGTAGCTCTTCTGAGGGACCTCGTGGCAGAGGGTGCAGCGCGTCGTTCCGGTCCCCTCCTGGGCTCCCTTGAAGTGGCAGAGGATGCACGTCGTCGTCGTGACCGCGATGTGGCTTCCCTGCACCATCTGTCCGTGGCACGAAGTGCAGCGCAGCGTCTTGCCGCGCCGCATCTCCGAGAGGTGGGCGGCGTGGTCGAAGAGAACGTCGCCGAGGCGCTCCTTCCCCGCCAGGAGCCGGCGCTCGTGGCACTTGAGACACGCGGCGTCCTCGATCTCGGTCCACGGCTTCGTTCCGTACGTCCCGGTGAAGTAGCGGGCGACCATGGAGAGCGCCTCGTACTTCTTCCGGATCTCCGCCGTGACGCCGGGCGCGATGTGGCACTCGACGCACGCGACCTTGTTGTGGGAGGAGTGCTTCCACGACGCGTAGTAGGGCCCCATGATGTGGCAGGAGCCGCAGAAGCGGGGCGTGCTGGTGACCTGGACGGCGGTGACCACGAGGACGAGCATCACCGCGAGGAGGAGGAGCCCGGCGAATCCGAGCGCCTGCAGCGGCGCCGAGGTGACGCGCGTCGCCATGTCCGTCAGGAACCTGCGCACGGGCGCCCCGGACCGCTTCGGGGGGGGCGGCGGCACGGCGGGAGGCTGGGGCGGACCCTGGGTCACCGGCCGCGCTCTCCGGCCGCCCGACGGCGGGCCCGTCTGATGATGACCGCGGTCAGGCCCAGGTAGAACCACAAGAGTCCCAGGCCCACGGTGTTCCACCAGCGTCCCGAGAGCTTCTCGTGGATCTCTTCGCTCACCCGCGCGGCGATGGACCTCGCCCGCCGCGTGTGCGGCTCGACCAGCAGCGTGTCGAGGCTATGCGTCACCGGCGCCGCTTCGAGCAGGGCCGTGCGGGCGTCCTGGAGCCGCGACCGGTAATCCTCGACGTAGAGCGGAATGGCGGCCGCTTCGGCGACCAGCTTGTCCGCCTTGGCGATCTCGGCCGAAGCGTCGTCCTTCATGCGGCTCAGGGCGAGCGCGACCTTGTATTCCTTGTCGCTCTTGTCGTGGCACTCGAGACAGCTCTCCGCGAACTTCTCGGGCGGCACCGCGACCGTCTTGTGGCTGTTGTGGCAGGCGGCGCACTCGGGCTGCCCGGCCTGGTCCATCGCGTCCTTGTGCGGGCTCGCGAGGAAGTAGTTCCTCGTCTTCAGATGGCACTGGCCGCAGACCTTTTCGATGTCTCCGACCCCGGGAGGCGTCGCGCCGTGGCTGCCGTGGCACCGCGTGCACTCGGGCGCGGAGGGGTCCTGGCCGGAGAGATACGCCTTCCCGTGCACGCCGGCCTCGTAGTCCTTCACCGGGTCGTCCTTCAGCCCGTGGCGCTTCCGGAAGGCGGGATCGCCGTGGCAATGCCCGCACGTGGCCGGAATGTTCCGCCCGAACACGTGGCTCTGCGGATCGTCGGGCTTCCGGATCTCGTGCACGCCGTGGCAGTCGATGCAGACGGCGACGCTCTCGTCCCCCTTCGCGAGCCGCATGCCGTGATACGAGAGCTGATAGAGCGCGTACTGATCCGAGGGGAGATTGTAGAAGCGCATCTTGGCCACGTCCGCGTGGCACGACGCGCAGAGCGCCGGAATCGACTTCCGCGCCGGCTTTCCGCGGAATCCCGCCCCGTGCGCCCCGGCCACCGTGATCGAATTGGGGTCGCCGCCGTGGCACGACGTGCAGGGAACGCCTTCGCTCCTGTGAACGCCCTTCTCGTACTTCACGCGGATGTCGGAGTGGCAGACGCCGCACATCTTCGAATGCTTGCCCGGCTTCGCTCCCGGCGGGACGCTCCGCGCCGGCGGCACGGCCTCCTCGCGCGGCGGCGGCACGGCCGCCCCGCCGCTCGCGGCCGGCGGCGTCTGCGCGGAGGCGAAGCCGACGGCGGCGACCGATAGCGCCAGGGCCAGGGCCAGAGCGATCGCGGAGGACCGCTTCTCGAAGCCGCTCATCGCCGCACCTCCATGAACCAGCCCGCCCACGTGAGCAGGCCCCAGAGCACGAGGAGTGCGGTTCCCGCGTAACGGTAGAGGCGCCGCGTGGCGCCCGTGCCCGACTCCCGGTCGAGGAACGGGAGCGCGATGACGGCCGCGAGGATCGCCTCGGGTATGAGACCGCGTATGAACTTCGGCAGGAACGAGAGCCCCTCCATGAGCGCGTACGGCGCGAGGAGGTACCAGGGCGGCCGCGCGTCCGGCGGCGTCTTGAAGGGATCGGCCGGGACGTCGAAGGGCTGCGGGAAGAGAATGGCCAGCGTCATGAGGCCGCCCACCATGAAGATCACGAGGAGGAGCATGTCGTACATCGCCACGCGGAGCGATCGGCTCGCCTTCGCCACCACCACCTGCGACATGCCGACGCGCCGCACGCTCGAGAAATGGAGGTAGAAGAGCGTGAGGAGGATCATCGGGAAGATGGCGATGTGGAGCAGGTAGTAGCGGGTGAGGACCATGGAGTCGAGCCCGCTTCCGCCGACGAGGAACGACGTGATGGGCCCGAGCACCGGGAGCGCGTCGGTGACTTCCCGCGCGCGAACGGTCGTCCAGTACCCCGGCGCGTCCCATGGAAGGAGGCGGCCCGTGAGGTCGGTGATCGCCGCGGCGACGAACGAGAGGACCGCCGCGATCCAGACGATCTCCCGCCCGCGCGCGTAGAAACCCTGGAAGAAGAAGCGGACGACCCGGGCGCCGAGGAAGATGAGCAGGAGCGCGGCCGACCAGTAGTGGATCTGGTGGATGAGCGTCCCGAACGCGACGTCGCGGGCGATGAGCGTGACGGAGGCGTAGGCCTGTTCGGAGGCCGGCTGGTAGTAGAACGCCAGCATCATCCCCGTCACGGCGAGGAAGCCGAAGAGGAGGAAGGAGAGGATTCCCAGGACGCGCGGCCAGCGCGCGTAGGACGGGAGAGGCTGGGCCATGGCGCCGCGAATCGCCTCGCGAAGCGGCTTCTTCGAGTCGAGCTCCGCGGGCAGGAGCCCGAAGACGCTCAGGAAGGAGACGATCTCCGTGAGATTGACCCGCGCCTCCAGCCAGCCGAGGAACGACTTCTTATCGTCTTGATTCGGTTCCACGTCGTCCTCCGATTAGGTGTGAACGACGATGTCGTCCGCGCGGACTTCCACTCCGAACTGCGGGAGCGCGCGCTTCGGCGGGCCGGAGATGGGATTTCCGTTCCGGTCGAACGAGCCGTCGTGGCACGGGCAGTGGATCGTGCCGGTCTCCTTGACCCATCGGAGGACGCAGCGCATGTGGGTGCAGATGGCCGAGAGGGCGACGACCTGGGTGTCGGTCGCGCGGATCACGAAGAGGGGGTCGTTGCCGTGGTGGACGAAGCGCGCCTCCCCCACCGGGAGCGACGAGAGGGTGCCGGCGTGAATCGTCCGTTCGCCCGGCCGGTGCTCGCTGGACGGCGCCTTCAAGAACGACGCCGCCACGCCGGCCGCCGCGGGCACCCAGAGCGCGAGAAAGCCGCGCGACAGCCAAATCAGCGCGCTTCGGCGCTCGAGGTCGGTTCCATCCTGATCCTTCACGCGTCACCTCCGTCGCGGCCGGACTTCGCGGACCGGCGCGCCTCTTCCGCCTCGAGCTTCTTTCGCCGGATGGCCTCCAGCTCGAGCGGATGTTCGTCTTCCATTTCCTCCTCCGTGATCGTGCCCTTCAGCCATGCGACGTTCATCGGATAGACGTCCGGGTTGAAGATCACGAAGTAGAGATGCCACACGATGATGGCGAGCGTGGCGAGAATCGCCTCGTAGTAGTGGATCGAGCGGGCGGCGTCCCAGCCGAGCTTGCCCAGGAGTCCGATGGCCGGATCCTGGAACCAGAGGATCACGCCGGTTCCCGCCATCACGACGGTTCCCCAGACCAGGGCCCAGTATTCGGCCTTCTCGATGTAGGAGAAGCGTCCGAAGCGCGGGCGCTCGCGCTGGAGGCCCGCATAGTAGCGCAACGCGCCGACCACGTCGCCCAGGTCGCTCGGCCGCGGGAGCATGTCGCGCAGGAATCCGCGTCCCCGGACGGTGAAGGCGAGGTAGTAGATGTGGACGATCGAGGCCGTCACCATGACGACCCCCGCGACGCGGTGGACGACGCTCCGGGCCTCGAACAGGTTGTGCCAGACGCGCCGAAGGGCGTCGACCCACCAGGCCTCGGGGTAGCGGAGCATGAAGCCCGTCACGACGAGCACGACGAAGCTCACGAGCAGGGAGGCGTGCTGAATGCGCTCGCCGCCGGTCATGCGCACGTAGAGGGCGCTGCTCTCCGGCTCGTGCGCGTGTTCGAGCCCCCGGCGGACGCGCAGCTTGTGCCGGGCCTTGCGGTAGAAGTCGACGGCGTTGTGGAGGAACATCCCGCCCACGACGACCACGATCAGGATCGTGTAGATCGTGGCGATCCAGTAGAGGAGCGGATCGTTGGAGGAGGCCATTTCGAGATGGACCTTCCCCGTCGCGAAGGCGGCGGTGGCCCCCGGGTGGCACTTTCCGCAAGTCTTCGCCAGCGTGGCGGGGTAGATGAGACTCCGGGGATCGCTCGAGGGGAGGATGTCGTGCGAGCCGTGGCACGAGGCGCAGTTCGCCGCCGAGATCTGTCCGCCCCGGATCGCCAGCCCGTGGAACGAATCGCTGAACGTCTTGAACCGGTCGCTCCGGATGCCGTACTTGGCCGCGAGCCGCACGGAAGAATGGCACGGGGAGCAGACCTCGGTGGAGACGTTCCCCGGCGCCACCGGCGAGTCGGGCGCGTCCGCCTTCTTGATCGTGTGCTCGCCGTGGCAGTCGGTGCAGACCGGCGCGTCGACGTTGCCCGCCGCGACCGCCTTGCCGTGCACGCTCGCTTCGAAGGCGTGATCCACCTTCTCGTGGCAGCGTCCACAGGTGGCGGGGATGTGGAACTTCTCGGTCTTCGCGTCGGCGACGTACCCCTTCGCCATCTCGTGCGCGCCGTGGCAGTCGATGCAGGTGGCGGCCTTCGCGTTCCCCTTCCGCAGCTCCGCGCTGTGGATGCTCGTCTCGTACGACTTGATGAAGCCGGCCTTCGGACCCACGCGCTCCCGCACGGCCGGATCGTCCAGGTGACAATCGAGGCAGAGCTTCTCCTGCTCCAGCTTGTGGTGCGCGTTCTCGCCGCCGTTTCGCTCCGCCGTGATCGCCTGCTTGTGGCAGCCGATGCAGGTGGGCGCCTCCTTCTGCCCCGCCGCCGCCGCGCGCCCGTGCGCCGAGTGCTCGTAGTGCCTTACCTCCGTCTCGTGGCAGGGCGCGCAACCCGCGTTCACGGCCTTCGCGCCGGTGGCCGACGTGAGGGCGCCCTCGGTCGGCACGTCGTGCGTCCCGTGGCAGGTCTTGCAGGTCAGTTTCCCCGTCCCGCCCCGGACCTTCGCGTTGGTGGCGGGCGCGTGGAAGGCGTGGGTCGAGTCGGCGGCCTCGTGGCAGCCGCCGCAGGAGACCGGCGTGGTTCGCGCGCGGTGCGGCGTCGCTTCGGGATCGAAGCCGACGTGGCACTCGACGCAGTGGAGCTTGGCGTGGGCCGATCGCTTCAGAGTCGCGGCGTCGACGTCGAGGGAGACCTTCTCGCCGCGAATCACCCGGGGTTCGAGGGTGCCCCCGGTATGGCACTCCAGGCACTCCTCGTCGCTGACTCGGGGCGCCTTCGACGCGCGCGGCGCGGCGGCGGGCGACGCGCTCGTCCACGCCGCGAGCGCCACGAGGAAAAGGGCCGCCGGGACGAGAATCCCGGGGGCCCCTCCGATCGTCCGAATCGGGTTCGCGGAATGGCCGGTCAGGAGCGCGGCGCGCTCCACGACGGCTTTGACGAACCTCCCCGCGGACCCGATCTTCATGCGTTCCATCCTCGAGGGACGTGACCGGAAACCGGCGGACCCCGCCGGCTCTCGATCGTCTCCTGCCAAGAGATTGCGGCAGGCAAGGATGGGAACACTACGGGACCCCCGCTCCGGCGTCAGGTGGACTTGGGTAGTACTACCCCTGGGAGGCTCGCCGCGGGCGGGTGTAAATGGTTCTGAATTCCATCAGCAGCGCGAGGCGGCAGTCGTCGCACTCGTCGGCCACCTGCTCCCGGCGAACGGGATCGGCGGCGACGTCGAAGCCGAGCGATTCGTAGAGCTCGACGTATTCCGGCGCGCGGCGTCCCTCGACCACGAAGCGGCGCTCCCACCCCTCGGCCAGACGCGCCGGATCGGGCGCGATCTGGGCTTGAGCCTGGGCCTGCGCGCGGATCGCCTCTTCGCGGACGATCGAGGCGAGAAAGGCGGGCTCGCGGCGGGGTTCGTCCATCAGCCGCCGGCTCCGAGCGAACCGGCGCCGGCCGCGGCGCTCCGGGACCCGCCGTCGCGGGCGATCTGCTCCAGGCGGCGAAATCCGAGCCGGGCGGCCCCGAGCGCCGAGACGAACTGGACGAGATCGCCGGGCGGGACGTTCACGCCGGCGTGGAGCTGCTCGCGCGCCACCCGCACCATCGTCTCGAAGCGGAGAATGCCCCCGATCAGGGTGAACTCGGGCTCCATCTTCACGCGCTTCATGAGCTGGACCGATCGCCCCACCAGCGAGACGATGGCGCCGTGCATGATGTCGGCCGGCGCGACCCCCTGGGAGAGATGGTTGATGACTTCCGACTCGGCGAACACGGCGCAGACGCCGGAGATGGAGGGGAATTCCTTGGAGGTCGCCACGAGCGGACCGATCTCCTCCGTGCTGAAGCCCATGTAGCGCGCCGTCTTCTCGAGGAACGCCCCCGTGCCGGCGGCGCACTTGTCGTTCAGCCGGAAGGCCTTCACCTTCGCCTCCTCGCCGAGCCGGCTCGCCTTCATCGTCTGCCCTCCCACGTCGAGCACCGTGCGCGTCCCCGGGAAGAGGCACGTGGCGCCGCGCGCGGAGGCGGTGATGTCGGTGACGTGCATGTCCGCGAAGGACGCCTGATGGCGTCCGAACCCGGTGGCGATGATGTAGGCGAGCGAGTCGCGGGTGGCGCCCGCCTGGGCGAGCGCGCGCTCCAGCGTCTGCGCCGCGGCCTCGGCCAGACGGAAGCCCGTCGGCTCGAGCGCGCGGCCGAGGATCGTCCCGTCGTCGCGGAGGACCAGCGCCTTGGTGTAGGTGGAGCCGACGTCGATGCCGGCGGTGATGGTCATACGAGGCCTCCCGCCGGGCGCGCCGGGCGCGCCGGAGCGCGGCTCGCCACGATGTGATCGAGCGCGAAGAGCGCGGCGCCGAGGGCCCCCATGTAGTGCGACTCCTCGCTCACGTTGACCTTCACTTTCAGCTCCCGCTCCAGCGCCTCGATCATCGCGACGTTCTTCGCCACGCCGCCCGTGAAGGTCACTTCCTCCTCGACCCCCGTCCGCCAGAGGAGCCCCACCGATCGGGAGGCGATCGACTGATGGACGCCGAGGAGGATGTCCTCGATCTTCTTCCCCTTCCCGAGCCAGGAGAGGACCTCGGTCTCCGCGAAGACCGTGCAGGTCGTGCTGATCTTCACGGAGCGATCGCCGCGGAGCGCCGTCGGACCCAGCTGCTCGAGGGGAATGTCGAGCGCGGAGGAGGCCGCGCCGAGGAAGCGCCCCGTGCCGGCGGCGCACTTGTCGTTCATGCAGAAGTCGACGATCTCGCCGCGCGCCGAGACCCGGATGGCCTTCGTGTCCTGGCCGCCCATGTCGACGACGGTCCGGGTCTTCGGAAACATGTGGACCGCGCCGCGCCCGTGGCAGCTGATCTCGGTGACCTGCGTGTTTCCGAAGGTGACCTTGTAGCGTCCGTATCCGGTTCCGACCACGTACTCCACCTCCTCCTCCCGGATGTCGCCGCCCGCCAGCGACTCCCGGAACGCGCTCTCGGCGGCGCGCATCACGTTCGCTCCCGTCGCCGTGAGCGCGCGCCCCACGATCCGGCCGGCCTCGTCGATGACGACGGCCTTCGTCTGCGTCGAACCCACGTCCACTCCCGCCGCGTAGGCCATGTCGGTCCCCTCCCCTCGCTCAGGCGCGCCCGGCGGCGGCGAGCTGGCGCCGCGACGCGAGGCCTTCGAAGAATGCGTCGATCCGGTTCTTCATCTGGGCTTCGGAGACGACGCGCCGGTCCATCATGTCGGATTCGAGGAAGAGGCTCGGGACGTCGCGCATCTCCATGAGCGCGCGGCGGTTGTCCGCGAGTCCGGTAGAGACCGTCCGGCAGCTCTTGATCGGATGGAAGACCACGCCGTCGGCGGCGTACTCGTCGATCATCCGGGCGAGGGCGCGCGTCTGGAAGAACATGCTGTCCATGGAATCGCGCACGCCCAGCAGGAGCCCCTCCGCGAGGCTCTCCACGGGATCGCTCAGGTCGTATTCGAAGCCGAGATTCGACCCGCCCGAGGCGAACCACAGGTAGGTCGAGTTGATGAAGGTCCCGCCGTGCTCCGTGAAGAGTTCCGTGAAGCGCCGGAAGATGGGGTAGCACGGCACGCCGACGAAGATGAGGCGGTACTGCTCGTCGACCAGCGTCCCGATTCCGTTCGCCCGCTTGTACTCCATCTCCTCGACCAGGTCGTCGAAGTAGGAGGCTCCCTCGGCCGCGCCCCGGAAGCCGTTCGAGACGCCGAGGTAGATCGTGCCGTCGGAGAGGGCGTTGAAGAGCGAGGGACGGCTCTGGTTCAGCTCGAGCACGCGCTTCCACCCCACGTTCATGCGGTTCGCGTGGCCGAGCGACACGCGCAGCCGGTCGACGTCGAACCGCTTCCGGGTCACCTCCTCCAGGAGCGCGATCAGCTCGTGGAGCTGCGACGCCACGTAGCGGCGGTCGTTCTCGAAGTCCCGGTCGCCCCGCCCCGGCAGGAGCCCGTCCGCGCGGGAGCCGGGCACGTCGAGGACGTAGGAGGGCATGCCGTGCATCCGCTCCCAGATCTCCGCCCATTTGATGTAGGTGTTGCACGCGTTGGTGAGAACCGCGATCGAGGGCTTCGGGATCCGCCCCATCGGGAGCCGGCCCGCCCGCCGCTGCGTCGCGATGTCCGCCTTCACGTAGCCGCAGATGTCGGGGGAATAGCCGAGGTCCTCGGCCTCGTTCAGGTACTCGTGCGCCACCTTGCGGACGGCGGTCTGCAGCGAGTTGATCTCCGGGAAGACGACCGGGAGGTCGAAGACGCGCATCAGCTCCCCGAGGCTTCCCATCACGAAGACGTAGGCGCCGCCGCGCCCTTCCTCCGCGGCGCGCGTCAGCTCCTCGAACCACTCGCGGAAGAGGCGCGCCCCCTCGCGGTTTCCGCGCCCCACGATGCTCGGATCGTTCCGTGCGGTATCCATGCGCGCGCTCCTCAATCGAACATGAGGTTCTCGACGAACGTCTCGAGCTGGATCTCCAGCTGCTCGAAGGTCGTCATGTTCTCTTCGAATTCGGTGACGAAATGCGGCACCTTCGCGCCTTCCAGCGCGTGGACGTAAGCCACCTGCTCCTCCAGGCCCGGCTCGCACATCTTGGCCGCCGAGATGATCGCCGCCCGCGCGCCCGACGTCGCCACGCGGTCGAGGAGCATCGCCTCCTTCGGCTTCCTCGGGTCGTGCTGGACCGGGCTGTAGGTGGATCGGTCGAGGTACGCCTCGGCCAGGTCGCGGAGCGGGTCGTCGCCCGCCGGCACGTCCGAGAGGATCCACCGCATCCCGATCAGGAAGTCGTCATCCACCACGTAGCAGGAGAGCCCGATCGATCGAATGAGGTCGAGCGGCGGCTGCTCGCAAAATCCCCCCTCGAAGACGACGCGGATCCTGTCTTGTTGTTTGGCCGTCCGCGCGCGCAGGAGCGGGAGCACGCTCGCGAGGAGCTCGTTGTGCTCCTCGCGCGGAACGAGCCCTCCGACCGAGACGAGGGCGTAGGCCTCGTGCGCGGCGACGAGCCAGGGCGTCTCGCGCTTCATGGCGTAGAGCTCGCGCAGGAGTCGGCGGTTCTCGTTGAAGAGAGCGACGGAGGCTCGAAGCTGGTCGTCCGTCACCGGGCGTCCGGCGATCGCCTCGATGGTGCGGCGCAGCCGGTCGTACTCGCCGCGCAGGTATTCCGGCGCGCTCGGCGAGGAGGCGTTCTGGGGAAGGTAGAGGATCTGGCAGGGGTAGGGAAAATTCCGCCCCCAAACCGCCGCGAGGTTCCGCGCCGCGTCGCAGATCGGATGCGTCACGAAGAGCTCGAGGGTCACGCGGCCGCTCAGCGCGAGCTCCAGCGACGTCTTCACGACGGAGCAGAGATAGGAGCCGAATCTCGAGTCGGCCTGCGCCGCCTCGATCGGCGCGCCTCTCACCTTGAAGGGGAGAAGGCCGGCGGCGTGCGCGATCTCCTCCGGGAAGTAGACCTGGAAGTGCCCGACGATCTTCCCGCCCGCCTCCCGCCAGCGCCGGGCGGTCGGAAACTTCGTGTCCTCGACGAGATCGACGCAGGCCGCCAGGATTCCGTCCAGGCTCTGCCCTCGCCATTCGGGGAAGACGACCGGCCGGCTCACCGGTTCCTCCAGGCGGGGGTCCGCTTCTCCACGAACGCCGTGAGTCCCTCGACGGCGTCCTCGGTCGCCATCAGTTCGTGCAGGTAGATGGAGGCCGCCTCCCGGAGCGCGTCCCGCCGCGGCCGGTCCGCCGCGGCGAGGAGCGTCTTCTTCGTGAGCCGCAGGGCCGCGGCGCTGTGCCGCGCGAAGCGCTGCGCCAGCGCCTGCGCCTCCGACTCCACCTGATCGTCGTGCACCACGCGCTGGACCAGGCCCGCCGCCTGGGCTCGCAGGGCCGAGATCGTCTCCCCGCCGAAGAGCAGCTCGCTCGCCAGCCCCGGCGACGCGCGCCGCGGGAGGAGCACGCAGGCGATCGGCGCGGTCACCCCGAGCACGATCTCGGGCTGGCCGAACGTCGCCCCCTCCCCCGCCACGATCACGTCGGCGCACTGAGCCAGCTCGAAGCCCCCGCCGAGGCAGCGCCCCCGCACCGCGGCGATCACCGGTAGCGGGAAGGAGGCGAGCGTCTCCAGCGTGGCCACGAATTCCGGGATCATCTCCCGGTAGGCGGGCGGAAGGTGCTCCGACACGTCGGCGCCGGCGGAGAAGTGCTTCCCCTCCGCCGCGAGGACGAGCGCGCGCAGCGACGGGTCGGCGGCGAGGCCGGCGAGCGCCGAGCGAAGCTCCCGCGAGAGTGCCTGCGTGAGGATGTTGAGAGGCGGATGATCGAGCGTGAGCGTCGCGACGTCGCCGTCGCGTCCCGTCTTGAGCGTCATGCGTTCGAGCCCTCCCCCGGTCTTGGAACTCACAGGTATTGCCCGCCGTCGATCTTCAGAACGTGCCCCGTCACGTGCCGCGCCCCCTCCGAGCAGAGGTAGGCGACGGCGGCGGCGCAGTCCTCGGGCTCCGCGATCCGGCCGACGAGCGTCTCCGACGCGGCGTCCGAGAGGACCTTCTCCGGCAGCGCGGCCGTCATCGCCGTCCGCACCATGCCGGGGGCCACCGCGTTCACCGTCACCCCCTTGGCGCCGAGCTCGCGCGCGAGCGTCTTCGTGAGGGCGATCATTCCACCCTTCGACGCCGCGTAGTTCGATTGCCCGAACTTTCCGCGGAGCCCGTTGATGGAGGCGACGTTCACGATTCGTCCCCACCCTCGCGAGCGGAGCGGCACGGCGGCGGCCCGGTTCCAGTGGAAGCATCCCGTCAGGTTGACCGCGATCACGTCGTCCCACTGCGCGGGCGTCATCTTCCAGGCGACGGCGTCGGCCCGGATTCCCGCGCTGTAGACGAGGATGTCGAGGCGTCCGTCCGCGGCGGCGATCTCGTTCACGATCCGCTCCGGAGCGGCCGCGTCCCGCACGTCCGCCACGAGGTATCGCGCCCGCCGGCCCGCCGCCTGCACGTCCCGCACGACCTCGGCGGATTCCTCCGCCGGGCGCCGGTCGACGATCGTCACGTGGCATCCCTCCCGGGCGAGCGCGACGGCCGCGGCGGCGCCGATGCCCGACACGCCTCCCACCACGATCGCCACCCGATCCCGGAGCCCGTAGTCCATGCCGGTGGTCCCTTCCGCCGCGGCGGGGCTACCGCCCCGCCACCTCGTGCTGGTACTGGGGCGAGATCGCGCGCAGGAGTTCGTCGTCCCACGGGTGTCCCTGCGCCAGCATCTGGCGCAGCTTGATGAAGTCGACCTCGCGCCGATCCTTCGGCCCCTCGTTGAAGGCGCGGAATCCCGCGCGCGCCTCGGTCATCATGTTGAGCGAGAGCCACTCGCGATTCGTGATGCTGTTCGCGTCCCAGTGATGCTGCTTGTGCTTCCGGACGGAGTTGATCGTCTTCGAGACGCAGTCGGGCATGAGCATGAGGATCTTCGTGCAGAGCGACTCCACGGCCGCGTCGAGCTGCGAGAGATCCGTCACGGCGCGCGCCAGCTTCTCCTTGGCGGCGGCCGCGTCGGCGCCCGTCTTGTAGTCGCCGTAGACGATGCGCCCGAACTCGTCGAGGAAGCGGTCCGTCACCACGAGGGGATTCGGGATCCAGGCGCCGTCGAGCTTCAGGACCGGCACCACCTGGTTGATGAGGCCGAGCCAGCAGGCCTTGTGCGCGCTCCAGGTGTCGCAGAGGACCGCGCTCTCCATGGCGTGCCCGAATCCGACGTAGAGCGGGAGGAAATCGGTGGAGCCCCCGTCCGGCGCCGAGCCGTGCTTCGGCCCGGCCTGGCCGAAGCGCGCCGTGTCGACCGCGACGCTGAAATCGCACGCCATGCCGATCTCCTGCCCTCCCGCGACGCGCATGCCGTTCACCCGGTTGATCACCGGCTTGTCGCAGCGGAGGATGCCGTCGATCATGTCGTTGAAGACGCGCATGTACTGCTTGTACTCCTGCGGATTCCCCGAGTAGTACTCGGCGTATTCCTTCGTGTTGCCGCCCGTGCAGAACGCCTTGTCGCCGGTGGCCGTGAAGACGCAGCAGACGATGCGGCGGTCCATGCTCGCGTTCCTGAAGGCGATTCCGACCTCGCGCGCCATCTCCGTCGTGTAGCTGTTCAGCTGGGCCTGGTTGTCGAGGACGATCCAGGCGTTGAAGAGCCCCTCGACGGGCTTCCCTTTGGGATCGACCGCCGGGCGAAGCTCGTACGTGATGTGGCGGAACGTGTACTCCGGAACGAGCGCGTGATCCTTGAGAGTGGGCAGCGTTGGCTGCATGGTTCGTCCTCCGCGCGCCGCGGCGCGCACCGAGTCGTGGTCAGGCGTTCCCGTTCGGAACCCCGTTGGGAATCAAGATCGCCCGCTTCTGAATTTCGTGATCCGCCACGCGGCGCAGGACCTCCACGCCGTCGCTCAGGGGATGCCGTTCGATGAAGGGCTTCAGCGTGACCCGGCCCGACGTGACCAGCCGCACCGCGTCGGGATAGAGCTCGGGGCGGCAGCCCCACGTCCCCTGCACCGTGGCGTCGAACGCCATGAGATTGCTGAGCCTCACCTCGATCTTCGCGAGGGTGAAACCGACCACCATGAGCACGCCGGCATAGCCGAGAAGTCCGAAGGCGGTTTCCTGACCGGCCGCGTGCCCCGAACACTCGAAGATCTTCCAGCCGTTCTCGGGGCATCCCCACGCCTTCGCGCTCCCCGCGATCTCCTTCTTCAGCGCCTTGAAGTCGTGATCCTTCGAGTTCAGCGTCAGCGACGCCCCGTGCGGGGCGATGGCCGCGAGCTTCGCGTCGTCGACGTCGATCGCCACCACGCGCGCGCCGAGAGCGGCGGCGATCTGGACGGCGTAGCCGCCGACCCCTCCCGCGCCGACGACGATGGCGAGATCGCCCGCGGCGAGCCCGCTCCGGACGGCGGCCTGGTAGGGGGTCGTCACGGCGTCGGCGATGACGGAGAGATCGGCGAGCGCGTAGCCGCCCCGCTCCTCCACCAGGCAGAGCCCCCGACCCGGGACCGTGAGATATTCGGCGAAGCCCCCGTCCATGTCGTTCCCGGGCATCAGCTGCTTCCGGCAGGCGTTCCCCCGGCCCGCGCGGCAGAGATCGCAACGGCCGCAGGGGATGACGGATGGAACGATGACTTCGCGTCCCACGAGATGCCCGAACTCGCTCCCCGCCTCGCTCACGACCCCGCTCACCTCGTGGCCCAGGGTGAGCGGTAGCGGGTGGCGCGTCGGGACGCCGTCCCGCCAGAAACCGATGTCGGTGTGACAGACGCCGCAGCCCGCCACCTTCACGACGACCTCCCCGTCCCCCGGACTCTGCGGCGGCACGTCGAGCAAGCCGAGCGGGGCCCCTCCCGCGACGAGCCGAATCGCCTTCATGAACGCTCCTTCCTTGCCGCGCGTTTCGGAGCGGCCCGCCCCGCGCGCGATCGTCCCACGGCTCCGGCCGAACCGAGGCCGTCGAGCATCTGATCGGCGAACTGGGCGCCGAGGGTGTCCGCCTGAAGCGCCCCCTCCGGCCGATACCAGCGCGCGATCCAGTTGATGGCGCCGAGCATGGCGAAGGCGGCGACCTTGGCGTCCACCCGGCGGAAGTCCTTCTCCCTGATTCCCTGCTCCACCAACCGGCGCACCTCGCGCTCGTAGCGGTCCCGCGCCGCGATGATCTCCGTCTGGCGCTCGGGCGAGAGCGCGGTCACCTCGAAGGCGAGCGGCGATCCCTCGAGCGTGTTCGTCATGACGCGCACGTGCTCGCGGATGACGTGGCGCAGCCGCTCGCGCGGCGTCGCCAGGTCGCGCGCCTCGGCCACGATTCGCCCGAGCTCCCCCAGCGACTCCCGGTGGCACTCGTAGAGAATCGACTCCTTGTCCGGGAAGTAGTGGTAGAGGGCGCTCTTCCGCACGTCGAGACGCGCCGCGATGTCGTCGAGCGTCGTCTGGTGGTACCCCCGGTCGCGGAAGGCTCGCAGGGCCGCGCGAAGGATTTCCAGGCGGCGGCGTTCGCGCTTGGCGCGGACGCGGGGCGAATGGGCGTCGAAGGCGACGACGGCTGGCATGGCGGTCCTCGATTCCCTGAACGGCGAGTCGAACTTTGAATGGTGAGTCAAACATGTTTCGGCGGACCCGGCGCGTGGTACGGAGGGAGGGTCGGCGCGCCGATCGAATGGGACCGAGGGAGGGGGGTGTTCGTGCCGGCCCGGGGCCCGGCGGGAATCGGACTGGCGGTTTCCGCTCGGCCCGCTAGACTCACGGGCATGCTCCGCGCCGCGACCGCCCTGCTCCTCGCGATCGTCGCCGGCGCCTGGTCGCCGATTCCGAGGATCGTCATGGCCGCCGAACCGACACGGCTCCCCGATTTCGACGCCGAGTGGGACTTCGACCACCCCGACTCCACCGAGGCGCGATTTCGCTCGATCCTTCCGGCGGCGCGCCGGGCGGGCGATCCCGACTACCTCGTCCAGCTCCTCACGCAGGTCGCGCGCGCGGAGGGCCTCCAGATGAAGTTCGACGACGCCGCGCGAACGCTCGACGAGGCGGAGTCGCTGCTCACCGACAAGTGGCCCGACGGCCGGGTGCGGGTGCTGCTGGAACGAGGGCGCCTCCTGAACTCCTCGAATCGCCGAGAGGCGTCGAAGCGCTATTTCCTCGAGGCGTGGGAGTTCTCGAACACCCGGGTCGTGCCCGACGTGTACAGGGTCGACGTCGCGCACATGCTGGGGATCGTGGAATCGGGCGATTCATCCGTCTCGTGGAACCGGACGGCGATCGCGATCGCCGAGACGTCCGCCGACCCGAAAGCGCGCCGATGGCTCGGCTCGCTCTACAACAATCTCGGCTGGACGTATCACGACAAGGGGGAGTACGCGACCGCCCTCGACCTCTTTCAGAAGGCGCTTCGGGCGCGCGAGGAGTCGGGCAAGAAAAGCGACATCCGGGTCGCCCGGTGGTGCGTCGCGCGCGCGATGCGCTCGCTCGGGCGGCTCGACGAAGCGCTCGCGATGCAGGAGGCGCTCCTCGCGGAGGGAAAGGCCGAGCAGGCGCCCGACGGATACGTGGAGGAGGAGATCGGCGAGTGCCTGCTGGGGCTCGGCCGCCCGGCGGAGGCGACGCCCCACTTCGCGGCGGCCCACGCGCTCCTCTCGGCCGACCCCTGGCTCCAGCGCGACGAGGCGGAGCGGCTGGAACGACTGCGCCGGCTGGGCGGAGTGCCCGAGCCGGCGCCGAAGAAACCGTAACCTTCCCGCCGCGGCGCGACCCCGCGCCGCGACCACCCGCCCGCTACATCTTCGGCCAGAGCCAGCCGAACATGCCGCCCGTGAAGAGCCCGTAGACGAGGGCGTCGAACATCGACTTCCACGTCGTCGTCCAGCTCCGCTTGTACCAGATCGAATCGGGAATCTGCGCGAAGCCGTACGCCACGAATGACGCGCACCCCGCGAAACGGAAGACCTGCCGATACGTCGCGCCCGCGCCCACCGCGTGTCCGGTGATGTACGCCGTCACCACCGAGACCGCCACGATGAAGAGGAACCACTGGAAGAGTTCCTTCCCCATGGAGGGAGCTTGTCCCCTCATGACCGTCATGAGCACCACCGGCCCCTTCTTCATCTTCTCGACGAAGGCGGGATCCTTCATCTGCGAGGGGTTCTCGCACATCGGCGCCATGTAATCCCCCGGGGCCAGGTCGACCTTTCGGAGCGATTCCAGCAGTTGATCCTCGTTCGCGACCTTCTTGAAGTCGCTGCGGTGGAACGGCAGCACCATGTGAAAGAGCGCGCTCAGAATGAAGACGACGACCGCGGAGAGCAGAATCGGAAGCAGGAGCGACGGAATCGGGACCATGATCCATTTCCTCCAAGGGGGGCACGAAACGGCGGACTCCGGAAGGGATGCGCGGGACCGGAGGTGTGGTCGGGAGTCGCGTCGGCCGGGAGCATAGCATGCGGGAATGGCCTCGGGTACACTCGCCGCCCGATGGAACCGTCCCCTCAGGAGAGCGAGCGCTTCCGGCTCGCGGCCGCCGGCGCCGAACTGATCGCCGACGGCTTCGAGCTCTACCTCGAGCGCTTCCGCGCCCTCACGCGGGAGGCGCGCGGCAACTTCGAGCGCAGCGACTGGCCGTCGATCCAGCGCGATTCGAAGGCGCGGCTCGACCTCTACGGCGGCTTCGTCGTCCGTTCCATCTCGGCCCTTCGCGACCTGTTGGCCGATCGGTCGGCGGAGCGCGACACGTGGTCCGCGATCCGAAACGTCTTCGAGCGGCGGATCGCGCTCCACCCCGAGCGCGAGCTGGCCGAGACCTTCTTCAATTCGAACGTCAGGCGCCTCTTCCACACGGTCGGGGTCGACCCGCTCGTCGAATTCGTTCGGGCCGAGACGTCGGCGCCCCGTTACGCGCCCCCCTGGAGCTTCACGCGGCTCTATCCGCGCGACGACACGCTGGACGAGGCGCTGAAGCGGGCCCTCCGCGACACCGAGTTCGCGATCCCGTGGGACGACCTCGAGGGCGACGCCGCGCGCGTCGCCGCGGCGCTGGCGGGGCAGGTCCAGCCGGGCGACGTCGAAGCGCTGGAGATGGTCCGCACGCCCTTCTTCCGGGGAAAGGGCGCCTACCTCGTGGGCGAGGTCCACACGAAGGGGGGGCGGGTGCCCCTCCTCCTCGCGCTCCGGAATCCCGCCGGCCGCATCCTTCTCGACGCGGCGCTCCTCACCGAGGACGAGTTCAGCGTCGTCTTCAGCTTCGCGCACACGTACTTCTTCGTCGATCTCGGCCACGTGAAGGAGATGGTCGACTACCTCGCGACGCTCCTTCCGCGGAAGCCGATCTCCGACCTCTGGAGCGCCCTCGGCTTCAACCGCCACGGGAAGACCGAGCTCTACCGCTCCCTCCTCCACCATCTCGCGAACAGCCGGGATCGCTTCGAGACCGCGGTGGGGCAGCGCGGCCTGGTGATGGTCGTCTTCGCGCTCCCCGGGTTCGACGTCGTCTTCAAGGTGATCCGGGACCGCTTTCCTCCGCCGAAGACCGTGACGCACGAGGAGGTGCGCGAGAAGTACCGCCTCGTCTTCCGGCACGACCGCGCGGGCCGCCTGGTCGACGCCCAGGAGTTCGAGCACCTCGAATTCCCGCTCGAGCGGTTCGCCCCCGATCTGCTGGAGGAGTTGAGGACGTCGGCGTCGGAGGCGGTCGAGGTGCGCCGCGGAACGGTGGTTCTGCGCCACCTCTACACCGAGCGCCGGCTCGTCCCGCTCGACGTTTTCCTGCAAGACGCGCCGCCGCTCGAGTCCCGCGCCGCGGTCCAGGACTACGGCCAGGTCCTCCGCGAACTGGCGGCCACCAACATCTTTCCCGGCGACATGCTGCTCAAGAATTTCGGGGTCTCGCGGCACGGGCGCGTCATCTTCTACGACTACGACGAGCTCTGCCTCCTCACCGACTGCCGCTTCCGGGAGCTACCAAAGGCGCAGACGACGGAGGAGGAAGTGGCGTCCGAACCGTGGTATTTTGTGGGTGAACACGACATTTTCCCCGAGGAGTTTCGCGCGTTCCTGGGGCTTCGCGGCGAGCTGCTGGAGCACTTCCTGGCGGCGCACCGCGAGCTCCTCGAGCCCGCCTTCTGGCGGCGGATGCAGGAGATCCACCGCCGAGGCGCGGTGCCCGACATCTTCCCCTACCCGGCGTCGCGGCGGCTTCGCTCCGACGACGCCCGGTGGGACACGCTCTGAGTCCGCGCTTCACGCGACGGAAGGAGAAAGACCGATGAGTGTCGCCCAAGGCGAAGCCATCACGCTCCGCGACGGCAGGATGGTCGTCCCGAATCATCCCGTGATTCCCTTCATCGAGGGGGACGGCACGGGCCCCGACATCTGGCGCGCCTCCGTCCGGGTTCTCGACGCGGCCGTTCAGAAGGCCTACAAGGGCGAGCGGAAGATCGCGTGGCACGAGGTGCTGGCCGGGCAGAAGGCCTTCGACAAGACCGGCAACTGGCTCCCCGACGCGACGCTCGACGCGTTTCGCGGCTATCTGGTCGGAATCAAGGGGCCTCTCACGACGCCGATCGGCGGCGGCATCCGTTCGCTGAACGTCGCGCTCCGGCAGATCCTCGATCTCTACGTCTGCCTTCGCCCGGTCCGCTGGTTCAAGGGCGTTCCCTCGCCGGTGAAGGCGCCCGAGAAGGTGAACATGGTGATCTTCCGCGAGAACACGGAGGACATCTACGCCGGCATCGAGTTCGCGGAGGGGAGCGACGAGGCCCGGAAGGTGCTCGAGTTCATGCAGGCCTCCTTCCCGTCCGCCTACAAGAAGATCCGCTTCCCCGGCAGCACGGCGATCGGCTTCAAGCCGGTCTCGCGCGAGGGCAGCGAGCGCCTCGCGCGCGCCGCGATCGAGTACGCCGTCCGCCACAAGCGGAAGAGCGTCACGTTCGTCCACAAGGGAAACATCATGAAGTTCACCGAGGGGGCCTTCCGGAACTGGGGCTACGCCCTGGCCGAACGCGAGTTCGCCGGGAAGGTCTACACGTGGGACGAGTGGGAACGGACGCGCGCCGCGAAGGGCGAGGAGGCCGCGAACCAGGAGCAGAAGGCCGCGCTGGCGGCGGGGCGGGTGCTGGTGAAGGACGCCATCGCCGACATCACGCTTCAACAAGTCTTGACGCGGCCCGACGAGTTCGACGTCATCGCCACGCTGAACCTGAACGGCGACTATCTATCCGACGCGCTCGCGGCGCAGGTCGGCGGCATCGGCATCGCGCCCGGCGGCAACATCAACTACGTGACCGGCCATGCCGTCTTCGAGGCGACGCACGGCACGGCGCCGAAATACGCGAACCTCGACAAGGTGAATCCGGGCTCCGTCGTCCTCTCGGGCGAGATGATGCTCCGCTACATGGGATGGGACGAAGCCGCCGATCTCGTCATCAAGGGGATGGACGGCGCCATCGCCAGCAAGCGCGTCACCTACGACTTCGCGCGCCTCATGCCGGGCGCCACGGAAGTGAAGTGCAGCGAGTTCGGCGACAACATCGTCGCCCACATGGGGTGAACCCGCGGCGGAAGAACCCCGGCGCGGAGTCCTAGCGCCGGGGTTCCACGCGCGGGGTTTCGACGCGCGGGAGCGAAGCCTCGATCTCCTTCCGCCGGCTCTCGAGCCACGGCGGCAGAATCAGTTGCTCGCCCAGCCGCTCCCGCGTCTCGTCCCGATCGAATCCGGGGCCGTCGGTCGCCAGCTCGAAGAGGACGCCTCCCGGCTCCTTGAAGTAGACCGACTGGAACCAGAAGCGGTCGATGAGGGGCGTCGGCCGGAGGCCGGACGACTCGACATTCGAGCGCACGAGCATCTCCTCCTCCACGTCGGTCGTCCGCCAGGCCACGTGGTGGACGGAGCCCGCGCCCCACATGCCGCGGGATTCTCCCGGCATTCCCTTCACGTCCACGACACGCCCCGCGCCGCCGCCGTCGACGCCGTACCGACGCCATCCTCCCTCCTCGCCGACCGGCGTGAAGCCGAGCCGTTCGGTGAGAAGGGCCGCGGTCGGCTCGTGGGAACGCTCCCAGAGGCGGACGGAGTGCATGCCGCGCAGCTGGTGTGCCTCCGGAACCGGGCTCTCGGCCCAGGTGACGACGGCGCGCGGCGCCGCGGTCTCCACCAGCGCGAGCCTCAGCCCGTGCGGGTCGGAGAACGTGATGACCGATTCCCCGAAACGCGTCTCGGGAGCGCCGAGGGCGACGCCTTCCCGGGCGAGCCGCTCCTTCCAGTAACCGAGGCTCCCCGCGGGGACGGAGAAGGAAACCTCCATCGCGAGTCCGATCCCCGGGCGCCCGGGACCCATCTCGGGCCAGGGAAAGAACGTGAGATCGGTGCCGGGAGTGCCGACGGCGTCGGCGTAGAAGAAGTGGTATGTGTTGGTCGCGTCCTGATTGACGCTCTTCTTGACCAGGCGCATCCCCATGACGCCGACGTAGAAGTCGAGGTTTTCCTGGGGATCGCCGGCGATGGCCGTGACGTGGTGAATGCCGTGTACCGTCGGTTTCATGAGGCCTCCGGGCTGGGAACGGGCTGCGCTATTCGATTGAGATGCCGCGATCGGTCGCGGCGATGCGCCGGCGGCCGCGCCGGTTCGGGATCCGAGCGCGGGGACCCTGGGGGTAATTCGAACCCCGGCGCCGTACTACCTCCGGCTGCGTTGCCCCCTCCCCGGCCCGTCCCGATACTAAGGAAACGACACGATCTTCGCCGCCGGGCTTCGCATGCGATCCCAGGGAGGTTCCACCATGACGTTCGCGCTCACCGGCCGCCGCGGCCGATACCTGGATGCCGCCGACATTCTTCGCGACGCCGGCGCTCCCCTCTCGGCATCCGAACTCGTCTTCTTCGAGGAGTTCGACCTCATCTACCGCTCGCTCTGCAGCGTACTCTACAACTACGTCCCGATGTCGGGACACCCCGGGGGATCCATTTCCTCGGGCCGGTTCGTGGCGGGCCTCCTCTTCGACGGCATGGACTACGACGTTCGCCTGCCGAACCGCGAGGACTCCGACATCGTTTCCTACGCCGCGGGCCACAAGGCGCTCGGGCTCTACGCGCTCTGGGCGCTGCGCGACGAGGTGATGCGCATCGGCGCCCCCGATCTCCTTCCGGACGAGGGATCGCAGCGCCTCCATCTGGAGGATCTCCTCGGCTTTCGGCGGAACCCGGCGTCCCGCGATCCGCTCGCCGTTCGGTTCGGCGCGAAGCCGCTCGACGGCCATCCGACGCCCGCGACGCCGTTCGTCAAGCTGGCCACCGGCGCCTCGGGCGTCGGCCTCGCCTCGTCGCTGGGATACGCCTGGGGCGCCCGCGATCGGTTCGGCGCCGACGCGCCTCGCGTCCACATCGTCGAGGGCGAGGGGGGTCTCACGCCGGGCCGCGTGGCCGAGGCGCTCGCCGCGGCCGGCACGGCCTCGCTCGATAACGTCTTCCTACACGTCGACTGGAACCAGTCGTCGATCGACTCCGACCGCGTCTGCCGCGACGACGGAACGCCCGGCGACTACGTCCAGTGGAACCCGATCGAGCTGGCCTCCCTCCACGACTGGAACGTCATCTACGTCGCCGCGGGGCACGACATCTCGCACATCATGGCGGCGCAGCACGCGGCCGTTCACTTCGACAGCGGGCAGCCGACGGCGATCGTCTATCGCACGGTGAAGGGGTGGCAGTACGGGATCGAGGGACGCGCCTCGCACGGGGCGGGCCATCCGCTCTGTTCGGCGGGGTTCCATGCCGCGCTCCAGCCGCTCGTCGGCGACCGGCCCGTGGAGCTTCCGACCTGCTGCGATACGGAGGAGAAGCGCTGCAGCGGCGAGATGGGGAGCGCCGTCATGGAGACCTGCTTCTGGGAGTCGCTCCGGATCATCCGCGCCGAGATCGAGCGGCGGAACCCCATGGTTCGCTTCTTCGCGGCCAGGCTTCGCGACTCCCGCGAGCGCCTCGATCGCCGCGCCCGCTCGCCCCGCACCGGCGCCCCTCGCATCGAGGCCGTCTACGAGACGGCCCGCGCGCAGGGAGCGGAGATTCCCGAGGCGCTCCGGCTCGCGCCCGGGACGGTGACGACGCTTCGCGGCGAGATGGGACGCGTCTTCCACTACTACAACGAGAAGAGCGGCGGCGCGCTTCTCGTCTCGGCCGCCGACCTGCTCGGATCGACCAGTGTGAACAAGGCCGCGGAGGGATTCCCCCCGGGCTACTACCACGCCGTGAAGAATCCCGAATCGCGGACCCTCTCCGTGGGCGGCATTTGCGAGGACGCCATGGCGGGCGTCTGCTCCGGGCTCGGCGCGTTCGGGCACAACATCGGCATCGCCTCGTCCTACGCCGCGTTCCTGGCGCCGCTCGGCCACATCGCCTCGCGACTCCATGCCATCGGCCAGCAGGCGCGGGCGTCGGTCGACGCTTCGCCGTATCGCCCGATGATCCTCGCGTGCGCGCACGCGGGGCTGAAGACGGGCGAGGACGGCCCGACGCACGCCGACCCGCAGGCGCTTCAGCTCCTCCAGTCGAATTTCCCGCCGGGAACGGCGGTGTCGCTCACTCCCTGGGATCCGCAGGAGCTATGGCCGCTCCTCACGGCGGCGCTCGTCCGCCGGCCGGCCCTCATCTCGGTGTTCGTCACGCGGCCGAACGAGATCGTGCCCGACCGGGCGAAGCTCGGCCTGGCGCCGGCGACCGCCGCGCGAAGCGGCGTCTACCGGCTGCGGGCGCCGCGGGGAGGCGGAGACGGCGTGGTCGTGCTCCAGGAGAGCGCGGTGACGATGGCGTTCGTGACGGAGACGCTCCCTCGGCTCGAACGCCAGGGGATCGATCTCGACGTCTACTACGTCGCGAGCGCCGAGCTGTTCGACGCGCTCCGCCCCGAGGATCGGGAGAAGATCTTCCCGGAGGAACGCTCGCAGGAGGCGATGGGGATCACCGGCTTCACGCTCGCGACGATGGATCGCTGGATCCGCTCGGAGCGAGGGCGCCGCGCGACGCTCCACCCCTATCGGAAGGGACATTTCCTGGGCAGCGGGCAGGGTCCGGCCGTTCTCGCGGAAGCGGGACTGGACGCCGACGCCCAGTTCAAGGCGGTGAAGAAGTTCCTCGACGCGGTGGCTCGAGCCGGCTAGCGGCGTTTCGGGGCCTCGGCCCAGAAGAAGCCGCGAAGGTCTCCCTCGCGATAGTCGACGGCGCGGTCCTCCGGGTAGGACTCGCGGAGCGCTTGGGTCAGGTCGTGCGAGAGCGAGTCGGCCGCTCCGTGGCACTTCAGGCAGAGCGCCTGCGTCGGAATGGGCCGGAGAACGCCGACCTTCTCGCCGAGATCGACGACGACCGCCTTCACCGACGAGGCCGGCGTGCCGTCGACGGCGGCGTCGACGTAGGGCTTCACCCACGCGCGCGGCGCGTTTCCAGGATTTCGGAGCCGCCGGCTGGTGCGCCCGGCCTGAATCCCGTTCGCCTCCGCGATCTCCGCCGTCATGACCTGCGCCGAGTCCCGGCAGACCGTCAGCGCGCCCACCGCTCCTTTCGCCTCGATCTCCGCTTTGAGACGCGCCCCGAGGCGCCTCTGCAGCCGTGCGATGGTGCTGTCGGCGTCCGCCGCGGCCGGCACGAGCGCGGCCGGCGCATTCTCGAGCGCGTATTCGCGCGGCGTCCGCGCGCTCTGGCAGCCGGCGAGCGCGGCCGCCGCGAGCGCTGAAAGCAGGACGATTCCCCTCAGCATGGCCCCTCCCAGGGTCGAAGCGTATCGGCGGCCGCGGATCCCGCCGGCCCCTATCTCACGAGCGCCG
Organism: Candidatus Eiseniibacteriota bacterium; assembly: GCA_035716005.1. Taxonomy (GTDB): domain Bacteria; phylum Eisenbacteria; class RBG-16-71-46; order SZUA-252; family SZUA-252; genus SZUA-252. The sequence goes on along the minus strand of DASTKG010000156.1, from coordinate 18,641 downwards.
TGTTCTGGTCCGCCTGCTCCATCACGTTGTCGCCGTCGAAATCGTACTCCATGTCGGCGCCGGTGAGCGTCAGCGAATTTCCCGATAGCGACGCTTGCCACATCCACGAGAACGGCATTCCCGTCGGCGTCACCTCGAACATCTCGCCGTCGATCTTCCAAACGCCGGTCGTCGTGTCGGGCGGCTCTCCCGATTCCGCGAGGACGAAGACGAAACTCTTGTCGGCGTTGATGGCCATGGTGGCCGCGCCGCCCAGCGCGATCAGGTCGACTCGCGTCCCGGGGGCGGCCTTGTTCACGTACTCGACTTTGGTCGCCGACCAATTTCCGGTGATGTCGCTCGCTTTGGGTCCGGTCTCCGTGTCCTTGTTGCAGGCCGTGAGCGATCCGGCGAGGAGAAGCACGAATGCGGTCGCGCGCGCGCGAAGCATGACAACCTCCCTGCCGCCACGGGGCTCCACCCGACGATCCGGCGATTCAACGAAACGCTGCAGAGGACGTGCCAATCGGGGGGTCCGCGCGGCCGCCGCGCGATCGGCCGTAGTCGTGGAGCCCGGACGGGGTTAGCGGCGGGAGCGGGCCGGCCGCGCGGTGAAGCGGGAGGGACGGAGGTGCCAGTCTGTCAGGATCGCCGCGCTTTCGTCAGGCGGAGCGGCGCGATCAGGACTTCTTCGGAAGGACCGCCTCCAGCTTCGCGGTCAGTTCCTTCGCGAGCGGTTCCGTGTTCGAGCCGAATCGCGCGACGACCTTGCCGTCGGGATCGACGAGGAACTTGTTGAAGTTCCAGGTGATGTCGCCCTTGAACCCGGAATCCTTCGTGAGAAAGGCGTAGAGAGGATGGATCGACTTCCCCTTCACGCTGATCTTCGAGAAGAGCGGGAAGGTGGTCTTGTATTTCGTGCCGCAGAACGACTTGATCTCCGCGTCGGTTCCCGGCTCCTGCCCCATGAAGTCGTTCGCGGGAAAGGCGAGCACTTCGAAGCCGCGCGCGCGGTACGTCTCGTAGAGCGCCTCGAGTCCTTCGTACTGCGGCGTGAAGCCGCAGCGCGACGCGGTGTTCACGATGAGGAGCGCCTTCCCCTTGTACGCCGAGAGAGGCTGCGCGGCCCCGTCGATCGTGACGGCGCTGAAATCGTGGACGGAGCGGGGAGCGGGCTTCGGTGCGGTTCCGGCGTCCGCCGAGCCGGTCAATCCGAGCGTGGCGGCGGCCAGGGTCATCAGATGAGCGCGGAGGGTCATGGGCGTCCTCGGGTCGGTGTGGCGGGAGTGAACCAGGCTGCGCTCGTTACGATGCCGCGGCGCCTCGAGCGATTCGCTTCCTACCGCCCCGGCGCCCCGATCGCGTCGCCCAGAGCGGCGATCGCGGCGCGGAGCTGATGATCGCCCAGGTAGGGCGCCGGGCCGAGCCGAAGCGAGTCGCCCCGGTAGTCCGTGAGCACCCCCCGGGCTCGAAGCGCCGCCGCCACGCCGGCCGCTCCGGAACATCGGAGCGCGAGAAAGCCCCCGATCGATCGCAGCGGAACCTCCCGGTCGCGCGAAACGAGGCGCGGGTCGAGGTCGAGGGCGTCGAACTCGGCCGCCAGGAGCCCGACCTGGCGCCGGCTCACCTCGCGGAGGAGTTCCGGGCCGAGCCCCTCTTCCTCGAAGAAGTCGAACACGCGGGCCGCCCGATAATGACTCGTCGGATCGTAGGTGGCGCCCGCCCAGCGGGCCGGTCCCTCCCCGTAGCCGACCTCGCCCGCCGTGCGCTGCGTCAGGCGCGCGAACTCGCTGTACCAGCCGGTGAGGATCGGACGCAGCTCGTCGCGTCCGGGCGGAACGCGAAGGAAGCAGACCCCTTCCCCGAGCTGACAGTACTTGTACCCGCCGCCGACGACGAACGCGGCGCCGAGCCCATCCGCCGCCAGCGAGATCGGAACGACGTTCAATTGATGATACGCGTCGACGAGGAGCTCCGCCCCCGCTCTCCGGCAGGAGGCGGCGAGCGCGTCCAGACTCGTGACGATCCGAGCCGTCCCGAACAGAACGGACGAGACGAGAACCGCGGCGGTCCGTTCGTCCGCCGCGGCCGCGAGCCGCTCCGCGAGCGTCTCCGCCGGTTCGGCCGCGATCTTCACGATCTCGAGGCGGGCGTCCTCGGCGAGCCGATCGAGCTGGCGCCGGATCGTGTGGAACTCGCCGTCGGTCGTGACGAGACGCCGGCGGCGCTCGAGAGGCAAGGCCGAGAGAAACCGCGTCACGAGCTCGTGCGTGTTCTGCCCGAGCGCGATTTCGGCGGGCGCGACGCCGAGCAGCTTCGCGTAGCCCGCGCGGACGCGATCCGCCTTCGCGGCGGCGCGGCCCCACTTCTCGTCGACGAGTTCGGCCGCGTCCCGCCACGCCTCCTCCACGCCCTCGCGGGCGACGTCGGGCCACGCCTGGTGCGAGTGCCCCGTCAGGAGGAGCCGCTCCGCGACGCGGAACTCGGCGTAGCGGGCCGCCAGCGGATTCGGGGTCTTGGCGAGATCGTCGAGCGTGACGGGAGCCATCAGAGCTCGGTTCGGATGGCCCAGAGATCGGGGAACATCGCCTTGTTGAGCGTCGTCATCAGATAGGCCGCTCCCTCGGAGCCGCCCGTCCCCCGCTTCGTGCCGATCGTCCGCTGGACCATCTTCACGTGGCGGTAGCGCCACTCCTGGACACCCTCGTCGAGATCGACCATCCGCTCGCAGAGGACGTTCGCCATCGGATCGGATCGGTAGATCGAGACGAGGACCGGCCGGAGGGTCTCGACCGGCTCGATGCTCTTCGTCACGTCGCGCGAGAGCGCCTCGGCGGGAATGGGATGCCCCTGCCGCGAGAGGAAGTGGAGGAACGAATCCCAGAGCGTCGGCTCGGCGAGGCGGCGCTCCAGCCGGCGGCGATGGTCGCTCCCGGCCGGATAGCGTTCGAGCGCGGCCGCGTTCTTCAGGCCGAGCACGAATTCGAATTCGCGGAACTGGAACGACTGGAACCCGCTTCCCGACTCCAGGCGCTCCCGAAACGAGAGGAACTCGAGCGGCGTCATCGTCTCCAGGATGTCGATTTGCGCGACCACCACTTTCAGGATGGTGAGGATCCGCTTCATCGTATGGAGCGCGCGCGGGACGTCGCCCCTCTCGAGGAGCCCCTTCAGGTAGTCGACCTCGTGCAGCATCTGCTTGAACCAGAGCTCGTAGACCTGGTGGATCACGATGAAGAGGGTCTCGTCGTGCTCCGGCCCGTCCGACAAGGGCTGCTGGAGCGAGAGGAGCTCGTCGATCTTGAGATAGCTCGAATAGGTCAGCGCCATCGTCGGAACCTCACGTGAACCGCGGTTTGTAGTGGTCGAGCGTCGAATAGGGATCGGGCCACGGGAGGGGGTGCCCCAGTTCGAACGCGGCGTGGCGTGTCCAGTAGGGATCGTAGAGGTGGGCGCGCGCCAGGAGACATAGATCGGCGCGCCCCGCCGCCAGGATCGTGTTCACGTCGCTGTAGGAGGAGATGGCGCCGACGGCCATCGTGGCGATGCCGACCTCGTGCCGGATGCGGTCGGAGAAAGGCGTCTGGAAGAGGCGCCCGTACTGGGGCTTCTGGTCGGGAACGGTCTGCCCCGCCGAGACGTCGACGACGTCGCATCCGTGCGCCTTCAGCAGGCGCGCCACTTCCACGGCGTCCTCCGGCTGATTCCCTTCGGGGTGCCAGTCGACCGCCGAGATGCGGACCGACATGGGGCGTTCCGCGGGCCAGACCGCCCGCACCGCGTCGAACACCTCGAGCGGGTAGCGCATGCGGCTCGCGAGCGTCCCGCCGTACCCGTCGTTCCGGCGATTCGTGAGCGGCGAGATGAAGCTGGCGAGAAGGTAGCCGTGCGCCATGTGGATCTCGAGGAGATCGAAGCCCGCCTCCACGGCGTGGCGCGCCGCCCGGACGAAATCGCCGGTCGTCCGATCCATGTCGGCGCGCGTCATCTCGTGCGGCACCCGGCTCTTCGGGTAGTACGGCAGCGCCGACGGCGCCACGATCTCCCAGGCATCGCGCGGGAGCGGCTCGTTCTCCCCTTCCCACGGCACTCTCGTCGCGGCCTTCCGCCCCGCGTGCCCGAGCTGCATCGCGATCTTGGCGCGGCTCTGCCCATGCACGAAATCGACGATCCGCTTCCACGCGGCCGCGTGCGCCGGCGTATGGAGGCAGGTGCAGCCCGGCGTGATCCGCCCCTCGGGGCTCACGTCGGTCATCTCGGCGAAGACGAGCCCCGCGCCTCCCACCGCGCGCGACCCGAGGTGGACGAGGTGCCAGTCGTTCGGCATGCCGTCCTCGGCCGAGTACTGGCACATCGGCGACACCACGACCCGATTCTCCAGCCGTAGCTCCCGGAGCCGAAACGGGGTGAACATGGGCGGCGGCGCCGGCGCCGACGGCGCGGCCGGGACGGTGCGCGGCGCGGGCGCCGAGTCCCCCGCCTCCTTCGACGCCCGGCAGGCGTACCACGCGTCGACGCGCTCGATGAAGTTCGGATCGCGCACCCGGAGATTCTCGTGCGTGACGCGAAGGCTCCGGGTCAGGAGCGTGAAGGCGAACTGAAGCGGCGGCACGTCCATGTAGCGCTCGGCCTCCTCGAACCACTGGAGACTCGCCTGGGCCGCGCGCTGAAGGCTCTCCACGCCCGGGCGCCGCGCGGCTTCGTACGCGGCCAGCGCGGCGGGCACGTCGCGATGCGCCTTCAGGGCCTGGACCAGCGCGATGGCGTCCTCCATGGCGAGCTTCGTCCCCGACCCGACCGAGAAATGCGCGGTGTGCGCCGCGTCGCCCACGAGCACCATCTTCCCGTGGGACCAGCGCTCGTTTCGAATCGTGGGGAAGTTGCGCCAGATGGAGCGGTTCGACTGGAGGCGGTGCCCCGCCAGCTCCTCCGCGAAGAGGCGCTCGCAGAAGGCGATCGTCTCCGCTTCGCCGGCGCGATCCATGCCCGCCGCGCGCCACGTCTCGTCGCGGGCCTCGACGATGAAGGTCGACATGCCCGGCTCGTACTGATACGCGTGGACCCGCCAGAGTCCGTGCGCGTCGTGCTTGAAGTAGAACGTGAAGGCCGGAAAGGGCTTCGAGGTCCCGAGCCAGACGAACTTGTTGGGTCTCAGATCGACGCGCGGCCGGAAGTGGTCGCGATAGCGCTCGCGAATGGCCGAGTTCACGCCGTCGGCCGCCAGGACGATGTCGGCGTCGCGGAGCGATTCGGGATCGGCCAGCTCCTCGCTGAAGCGAAGATCGACGCCGACCTCGCGGCATCGGGCGGCGAGAATGGCGAGGAGCGACTTCCGCGAGAGGCCGGAGAATCCGTGCCCCGTCGAGGTGATCGTCTCTCCCTTGTAATGGATCTCGATGTCGTCCCAGCGGTGGCAGCGCGCGCCCATCTCGGCGATCACCTTGGGATCGGCGTGCTCCAGCGCGGCCTCCGTGGCGTCGGAGAAGACGACGCCGAATCCGAACGTGTCGTCGAGTCGGTTTCGCTCGAAGACGGTCACCTCGTGACGAGGGTCCTCCTTCTTCAGCAGGAGCGCGAAGAAGAGACCGGCCGGGCCCCCGCCGATCGAAACGGCTCTCACGCCCCCGCCTCGCCGAGGAGGGCGCCGGCGATCACGAGCTGCTGGATTTCCGTCGTCCCCTCGTAGATCCGAAGCGCGCGCACCGAGCGGTAGAGCCGGTCGACCGGATGGGCCGCCAGCACGCCCGAGCCCCCCAGGAGCTGCACCGCGTCGTCCACGATCCGCTGCGCGGCCTCCGTGGCGTACGACTTCGCCATGGCCGCCTCCATCGTCACGCGCTCGGCGCCCTGGTCGGCCGTCCACGCCGCGCGATAGACGAGAAGCCGCGCCGCGGCGAGCTCGGTGGCCATGCGGGCCAGCTTCGCCTGCACGAGCTGGAAGTCGGCCAGGGGCCTCCCGAATTGCCGGCGGACGCGCACGTGACCGATCGCCTCCTCCAGCGCCCTCGCGGCCATGCCGCACGCCGCGGCGCCCACGGTGGCCCGGAGCCGGTCGAGCGTCTTCAGTCCGAGCCCGAAGCCCCGCCCCTCGTCGCCGAGCCTGTTGACCGCCGGCACGCGGCATCCCTCGAGCGAGATTTCGCCGAGCGGATGCGGCGACGAGAGCACCTGCGCCTTCACGAAGCGCAGCCCCTTCGAGTCGGCGGGAACGACGAAGCAGGAGATGCCCTTCCCTCCGGCGGCGGGGTCGGTGGTGGCGAAGAGGGTGTAGAAGTCGGCGATCCCCGCGTTGGAGATGTAGCTCTTCACGCCGTCGAGAACGTAGTCGGCCCCGTCGCGGCGCGCGGTGGTCGCCATCGCGGCGACGTCGGAGCCCGCTTCCGGCTCGGTCATGGCGAAGGCCGCCATGGCGCGCCCCGCCGTCGCCGGAGACGCGAACGCCTCCTGGAGCGCCGGCGTGCCCGCGAGGAGGATGGGAAGCGTTCCGAGACCCTGGAGCGCGAAGACCGCGTCGGCGAGCGGCGACGCGGCGCCGAGCGACTCGCGGGCGAGGCAGCAGCCGCGCCAGTCCTGACGCCGGATCGCCTCGAACCAGCCGGCGCCGCCGAGCCGCGCCAGCAACTCGCGCGCCTCGCGGCGCGCGGCCCCGTCGTCCGCGGGCTCGGGCCTCGGCGCGATCTCCGTCGCCGCGAAGGCGCCGAACGTCCCCGCCAGCGCGAGGTGCTGCGTCTCGAGGAAGGCGCGGACGGGACGCGGGTCGGGCGTGCAGGCGAGTCCCTCGTACGGCTTCATTCGGTGAACCTCGCCTCGCGCTTCTCCCGGAAGGCCTCGTAGGCCTCGCGGAAATTCGGATGGAGCATCAGCTCCGCCTGGGCGTCGGCCTCGTAGCGGAGCGACTCCTCCAGCGACATCGTGAACTCCCGGTCGAGCGCCTCCTTCGTGACCGCGAGGGCCGGCGACGGGCCGCGCGCGAGCTTCGCGGCGAGCGCGTTCGCTTCCGGCATCAACTGCTCCGCGGCGACGACCCGGTTGTAGAGCCCGATCTCGAGCGCCCGCTGCGCGTCGATGAAGTCCCCGGTCATGAGGAGTTCCGTCGCCCGCCCGAGCCCCACGATCCGCGGGAGGAGCCACGCGACCCCCATGTCCGCCCCGGAGAGACCGACGCGAACGAAGAGGTAGGCGATTTTCGCCGACGGGGCCGCGATTCTGAAGTCGCAGGCGGTGGCGAGGACCGCGCCCGCGCCCGCCACCGTGCCGTTCAGGGCGGCGATCACCGGGCGCCGGCAGCGGCGGATGTTCCCGATCACCTCGCAGGTCATCCGCGTGAAGTCGCGAAGCCCCGCGGCGTCGCGGGCGAAGAGGGCGCCGATGATGTCCTCGACGTCGCCCCCGGTGCAGAACCCCTTCCCCGTGCCGGTCAGGATCACGGCCTTCACGCCCGGTTCGGTATCGAGCGCGAGGAAGACGTCTCGGAGCTCGCCGTAGACCTCGAAGGTGAGCGCGTTCAGCCGTTCCGGACGGTTCAGCGTGATGGTCGCGACGCCGGTGGGGGCGTCGTGCGAGTAGAGAAACGATCGCGGCGCGAGCGCCATTTAGCGGTCTCCCTCGTTGCCGTCCGTGATCACCGCCGTCGCTTCCATCTCGACGACGGCGCCGCGATCGACGAGCCCCTTCACTTCGAGGAGCGCCACGGCCGGATAGTGCTTCTGGAGCCGAGCGCGCCAGACGGCGCCGAGTTCCTTCACGCTGTCGTGGTAGTCGGCGACGTTCGTGACGTAGATCGTGAGCCGCGCCAGATCGGTCGGCGCACCGCCCGCCTCCCGAACGACGGCGAGGACGCGGTCGAGCGCGCGGGCGAATTGCTCCGTGAAGGGGGGCGGCGTCCCCGGAAGGTCGGTCTCCCATCCCGCCTGCCCGGCGATGAAGAGGATTCGTCCTTCCTTCGGGGCGAGGACGCCGTTGTTCCACCCTCGCGGAACGCCGAGCGCCTCGGGATTGATCATCTGAAGCTTCATCGTGGCCTCGTTTCTCCGTCGAATCCGTTGATCACGATCGATTGGCCGGTGATTCCCGACGCCTCGTCGAGCGAGAGCCGCCGCACCTCCGCGGCCACCTCCCCCGGCGCGACGAGACGCGTCTGCCCGCCCGCTTCGAGAATCGCGGCGAGCGCGGCGTCGCGGCCGAGCCCCGTCCGCGCCGCCACGTTCGCGATGGTCCGTTCGGTCATCGGCGTGTCGGCGTAGCCCGGGCAGACGGCGTTCACCGTCACGCCGCGGTCGGCGAGCTCGAGCGCCGCCGACTTCGTGAACCCGATCGCGGCGTGCTTGGCCGCGGCATAGGCGCCGATGTACTTCCCGCCCGAGAGGCCCGCGGTCGACGCGACGGTCACGATCCGCCCGCGCCGCCGCTCCGCCATGGCGGGGGCGAACTCGCGCGTGCAGAGAAAGACCCCCGTCGCGTTGACGGCCAGCATCCGGCTCCAATCGCTCAGCGTCGTCTTCGCGAGAGGAGCGGACAGAGCCTCGCCCGCGTTGTTCACGAGGATGTCGACGTCGCCGAGGCGGCGCCGAGCCTCCTCTCCCAGCGCGCGAACGCTCGCCTCCTCCGTGACGTCGCAGCCGACGCCCCAGGCCCGGCCGCCCGCGGCGCGAATGGAGGCGGCCACGCTCTCCACGCCGGCCGTCGTGCGCGCGGCCAGGACCACCGCGGCGCCGGCGTCGGCGAGGGCCCGCGCGACGGCGGCGCCGATTCCGCTCCCGGCGCCCGTGACCACGGCGCCCCGACCGGCGAGGGGCTTCTCGGCGCGCGTCGCGGAGGCGCCGGCGTTCACGCGGGCTCCCGTTCCGAGAGCGCGGCCGTCACGGCCTCCGCCAGGATCTCGCCGAGCGTCGCGATCGTCGCCGCCCCCTCGGCGGCCGTCGCGTCGGCGGGCCAGCCGAAATAGGCCCGCGCTCCGCCCGCCTCCTCGAACGTCCTCTTCCCCTCGCGGATCGCGGTCGAGAGCGAGGCGGGATTGGGCGGGAGCGCGCGGCGAATCGCTTCGCGCACCGAGTCGGGCCTCGCCGCCATCACGATCGAGCCCTCGTAGCGTCCGGCGTGGCAGGCGCCGCTCCGGAACTCCTCCCCGAGCCGCGGGGCCCACGGCTTGCGCGACACGTCGGGGGCCGCGATCGGGAGGAGACCCTCCGAGCGCGCCGCCGCGACCGCGGCCGAGATGGAGCCGAGATGCGCCGGATCGAGGTGCGCGTTCGCCACCGCGAGCGCGGCGATCCGCTCCTTCGTGAGGGCTCGCGCGATGTCGAGCAGAAGCGCGGTCACGGTGGCGGGCGCCGCGGAGATCGTTCCCGCGAAGCCGGCGGCGAAGGGCGCGGCCGTGTAGGCGAGCGGCGGGAGAAGGATCGGGAGATAGCCGCCCGACTCCAGCCGCGCCGCGCCCGCGCGGGCCATCGCGTCCGCGATGAGGACGTCGGTCTCGAGCGGTAGGTGGGGTCCGTGCGCTTCGGTCGCGCCCGCGGGGAGGATGGCGACCGCGCGCGAACGATCGAGGTCGCGCGCCTCCTCCCACGTCATCGTGACCCACTCCCGCGTCGGCATCGAAGGCGGCTCCATTCCGTCCAGGATCTTCCTGGGGCGTTCCGGGGGCAGTCCGGGGTTGCCAGCCGCCCGGCAGGCGTCCATATTGGGCGGCAAACGGGAAACGTACCATGACCAACGAGCCGCCGGAACGCCGGAACATCGCCGAACTCTTCCTCGACGCCCGCCTCCGGGAAGGGCGCGGGGATCGTCCCGCCCTCATCACCGACTCCCGAACCTGGTCCTACGCCGAGGTCCACGCCCTGGCCAACCGCTACGGGAATCTCCTCGCGGCCGCCGGAGCCGACCCCGACGACCGGATCGTGATCGCCCTCCCCGACGGCCCCGACTACGTCGGCGCCCTCTTCGGGACGCTCAAGCTCGGGGCGGTCGTGGTCATGGTGAATCCCGGCCTCCCGGCCGCCGACATCGCGGCCCTTCTCGACTACACGCGGGCGCGCCTCGTCGTCGTTCACGCGGAGAGCGCGGCGCCCTTCCGAGACGCGGCGCGCGGCTCGCGCGCCACCCGCGGGGTGATCGAGGTCGGCCCGCCCGAGTTCACGCGGCGCCTCGAGAGCGCCTCCGACTCGCTCGAGACGTTTCCCTCGCACCCCGACGATGCGGCGATCTGGCTCTTCTCGGGCGGCACGACCGGGCGGCCGAAGGCGGTCATCCAGACGCACCGCTCCTTCGCGTTCACGACCGCGATGTACGGGCTCGGCGTCCTCGGCTACACCGATCGCGAGATCACGATCTCGGTCCCGAAGCTCTACTTCGGCTATGCCACGGGCGCGAACCTCTTCTTCACCTTCGCGGCAGGCGGCGCCTCGATTCTCTTCCCCGAGCCGGTCACCCCCGACCTCCTCTTCGAAATGATCCGGCGGCACCGGGCCACGCTGCTCGTGAACGTGCCGACGATGATCCAGAAGATGGTCTCGCATCCGCGGGCGGCCGCGGGCGATCTCGCCTCGCTCCGGCTCTCGACCTCGGCGGGAGAGGCGCTCCCGGCCGAGCTCTACGCTCGCTGGATGGCGACGTTCGGGGTGGAATTGCTGGACGGGCTCGGCACCGCGGAGATGTGGCACGTCTTCATCTCCAATCGCCCCGGCGCCGTGAAGCCGGGCACGCTCGGCACGGTCGTCCCCGGCTTCGAGATCAAGGCCTGCGACGAGGAGGGGCGCGAGGTCCCGCGAGGCGAGACGGGATGGCTCTGGGTGAGGGGCGGCGCGCGCGCCATCGCCTACTGGCAGCACCAGGAGAAGACCGAGCAGGCGTTTCGCGGCGAGTGGTACGTCTCGGGCGATCTCGTCGCCATCGACGCCGAGGGGACCGTGAGCTACCACGGGCGGGGCGACGAAATGCTGAAGGTCGGCGGGAAATGGCTGGCGCCCCAAGAGGTCGAGGGGTGCCTGCTCCTCCATCCGGCCGTGGCGGAGGCGGCCGTGGTCGGGGTCCCCGACGCGAACGGACTCGTGAAGCCGGTCGCTCACGTGATCGCGCGAGAGCCGAGCGCGGGACTGGCCGAGGAGCTGAAGAGCTTCGTGCGCGAGCGGCTCGCGCCCTACAAGCATCCCCGGGAGATCATCTTCACGGAGACGCTTCCCCGCACCCACCTCGGAAAGGTCGATCGGGGGAAGCTCCGCCGGGGCTGACGCCTAGAAGTAGCTCGCCGCCGTGAAGGTGACGCCGGCCATCGGCGTCTCGTTGTCGAACCGGTCGCGCTGAATCTCGTAGTACCAGCCGAGCCGGGCGACGGCATACGGCTTCCGGTGAACGTTCAGGCTCGCCGAGATCCGATGGCGCGAATCGCCGAACATTCCTCGATCGAGGTCGACCGCGTCGGCGCGCACCGCCGCGCGGAGCGCCGAGTTCTCCCATCGGCCGAAGAGCGGCTCCGAGAGGGATCGGATCGCCTCCACCGACGCGCCCCACTGATCTTCCGCGTAGAGGCCGTTCAGCCCCGGCGGCACATCGATGAAGGCGACGCCCGCCTCCGCGGCGAGCGTGAAACCCGCGACGGCCGTCGTCCCGTCGGCGACGACGAGGTGGGCCCAGCGCCGTCCATCCACCGTCACGCCGTTGATCTTCGTCTCGTTGTACGGCCCGCTCAGGGCGGCGATGCCCCACTCGCGCCCCGTCCCCGGATGGAATGCGAGACGCCCCACCAGGGCGGGAACGCCGTTCTGGTCGCCGTAGTTGTTCCGGCCCATCGGGAGCCGGGTCCCGCCGGCCGCATCGTAAAGCAGGCCGTCCGAGAGACCGGTCACGAGATCGAGCTCGTAGATCGTGCGGCGCCCGGCGCCGGACGCGCCGCGCACGCCCGCGCCGAGCATGGCGTTCGGGACGCCGACGAGCTGCGTCGCGACGAGCGAGTGCTCGGCGAATTCGTTCCTCGGCGCGTCGTGCTCCAGATTCGTCCTCCCGAGCGGGAGGGGAAAGATCCCCCCATGCGCGAGGAGCGTCGGCTTCCATCGGAACGCGAGCTCCAGGCGCTCCATCACGAAGTCGTCGGTGCCTCGGTCCCAGGTTCCCTCGCCCGCGAAGGCCCACTTCGGCGTGATCCGTGTGCGGACGAATCCGTTCACGCGGCCGAACGAGAACCACTCGGGATTCGACGTTCCACGCACGCGGTCCTCCGCGAGGCGGATCTCGGCGTGGCCGCCCCACGAGAGCCAGCTCGAGCCGCCATGCGCCGGCGTCGAGGCGTCGCGGGCCACGGAAAGCGGCGCCCCCGGAGCCGGCCGCGGACCCGTCGACGCGGCGGGCCGCGCCGGCGCGGCCGACGACGCGGCCGCGAGGAACATCGCGCCGAGCGCCGCGGCGGCGGCGACGAGTCTCGCGCGGGCCGTCATCGCGACTCCACGAAGTCGAGGAGCGCGGCGCGCTCGTCGCCCGTCATCGCGGCGAACGCGTCGCGCGCGGCCGCCGCCTCGCCGCCGTGAAGGCGGATCGCCTCCTCCACGGAGCGGGCGCGCCCGTCGTGAAGGAGGAAGAGCGAGCCGTTCAGGAACTCCCGCGTGATGCGAAGCCCCCAGAGAGGCGCGGTCCGCCATTCGAGTCCGTCGGCGCTTCCGTCGGGGCGATGGTCGGCCAGGCCGTCGCCGAGATCGTGGAGGAGGAGATCGGAGTAGAGCGTGACGTCGCGATCGGCCAGGGCCTCGATCTCGTGAGCGCCGGTGCGGAGCGTCGGGATGTGGCACGAACCGCACTTCGCGGAGGCGAAGAGGGCGGCGCCCTGCTCGCGTCGCGGCGTCATCTCGCCGGGAGTCGGGGGCGCGAGCATCCGCATGTATTGCATGACGTCGTTCACGGCCCCCCCGTCCAGCTCGGGATCGGGCGCCTGATCGAGCCCCGGGACCACGACGCTCGAGAGCGGGTTCGTGTTCTCCAGCGGACGGAACGTCGTCGTGATTCCCATGTCCTGGTGGTAGGCGTCGACGGTCTGCTGAAGGAGCGACGTGACCTGCGCTTTCCGGCCGAATCGCCCGACGCGAGGCGCGGCGCCCCCGCCGATCTCCGTCGCGGGAACGAAGGCGGGCGGCGCGACCATGTTCGCGCGGCCCGAGATCCCGTCGCCATTCGCGTCGTTCGGGTCCTCGTTCGCGAGAATCCCCGCCTCGTCGATCGCCTCGATGAGTCCGACCCCGAAGACGGGCGGCGGCATGCGATGCGAGACCTCCACGCCGATCGGAAGCCGCTCCGCCTCCGCGCCCGGGATCGCCTTGTCCTGGATCTGCGGTCCCCCCTCGGCGAGATCGGGATCGGTTCCCCGGCTGAATCGGGTCAGCGCGTTCTCCGGCCGTCCGCGCCCGTCACCGCTGTGGCACGACGCGCAGGAGATGTTGTTGAAGATCGGGCCCAGCCCCTCCCGCACCGTGAAGGCGCGGCGGAACTGCGTCTGCCCGCGCTGGAATTGGCCGAGTTCCCCGTTGCTCAGTCCTTCGAGGGGCTGATCGAAGCGCTCGCCGAGAGGGGGCTTCGTCGTGAGGAGTTCGTCGCATCCGAGCACCGCGAGCGCGAGCACGACGGCCGACAGCGCCAGCGTGGCCGGATCGAGCCACGCGCGCCGCCGCGCGCCGCGCGCATTCTGCACGGCGCACGGCCTCCTTCGGCGCGGCGTCGGGAATGGATCATCGTCATGCGGGACACGCTCGTAGCGCATGCATTCCTCGTTCGTTGGATCGGTCTTGGGGGGTTTTGGCCGAAGGGTTGCAAGCGCTGGGCCAACACCCGGGCGCGGAACTTGCTCGACTCGAGGGGCACGCGCCGCGCCGTCGGGGAGGCGGCGAAGATCGACACCGAACAGCCGTCGGACCGACGGAAGGAGCCTCGAGTATGACCGCTTTCCTGAGACGTCTCACGGGTGCCGCGGCGATCGCCGGCGCGATCGCGGCGGCGTCGCCCGCCGCCGCCGCGCCGGAGGCCGCGCCACAGTCGTTCCGCGGGTCGGTGGAATTCACCCCCTCCGTCTCCTTCACGCATCAGAACTTCAAGCGGGAGGGATACGGGAACGTCGACGAATTCACGCAGCTCAACATGTCGCCGACGGTCGGCTACTACGTTTCCGATCGCTACGAGATCCTCGGCGGATTCCTCGTTCGCCACGAATCGATCAATGGAAGCAGCGACACCTCGCTCGGGGCGACCGCGGGGCTTCAGTACAACTTCCCGCGCCAAGGGAGCGTCGTGCCGTTCGTGAGCGCCGGCTTCGGCGCCCTCTTCTACGACGGCTTCTCCATGAACGACACCGCCGTCCTCGCCCCGATGATCGCGGGGGGCATCCGCGTGCCGGTCGGCCGGGACGCCTCGGTGAACATGAGCCTCGGCTACCAGCACGAGAGCAACGCGAACGGAGAGTTCAACGCGAGCGCGAACCGGCTGATCGCGAGCGTCGGCGTCTCCCTGTTCCCCTGGCGATAGGGCCGAGCGGCGCGGCGATCGCGCCTTGAAATGGAACGGGCCGCGAGGGGCATCCCCCTTCGCGGCCCGTCTCCGTTTCGAACGACGCCGTCGGCGCTTAGTAGACCCCGGGCGCGAGCCGCGGCGTCCGCTTCATGTACTCGCGGTAGTCGTCGCCGAACTCCTGCGTCATGAACGACTCCTCGACGTCCATCCGTCGCTTGAACATCCAGAAGACGAGCGGGAGGAGGAGCAGCGCGATCGAGCTCCGGAAGATCCCCGCGAAGCCGACGTCCATGAGGAGAATGCCGACGTAGGATGGGTGGCGCACCCAGCCGTAGAGCCCGCTCGTCTCGAGCGCGTGTCCTTCCTGACGCGCCACGACCGAGGCGAAGCGCTTGCCGAGGATGAGCATCGGCCAGATCCGAAGCGCCGCGCCGCACGCCAGGAACGCGAGCCCGGCCCATCGGAGGACGTCGCCCCCCGGAAGGACCAGAATGCCGCGCGCGTCCATGTACGGCATGACCCAGGCCGTGAAGAGCGAATGGAACATGAGGAGCGGGAAGAAGGGCTTCCAGTCGGCCTGATGCTTCTCGCCGCGGCTCCTGCCGGAGGTCGAGAAGGTCATGACCGGAAGCATGAGGAAGTGGATCACCACGACGCCGACGCGCACCGGATGGGCGAAGAATCCGGCCCAACTTCCCCACGCCATCACCATGAGGAAGAGGAAGAGGACGACGTTCAGCGGGATGCCGATCAGCTGCTTGATCGAGGTCGATTGAGCCATGAGCCCCTCCGAGTAGGCGCCGGGACGGCCTTGAGTCACGCCTCCTATCATCGGCACGATCGAGAGACTTCCTCAGCGCGAAGGGGCGCCGGGACGGGGCCCGCAATTCGTTGCGGAACAGGGGCATGGCGGCCCGGCTCCGTCGGCCGCGCGCGGCGGCGCGGCGGAAGCCTTGCCCCGGGAGGGCCGCCTCGTTACTCTGGCGCTTGGCGCCGCGGGAACTTCGGACCGTGTCGTGGAGCGGAGGAGTCTTGAATCGAACGTGGCAACGTCGTGCCGGTATCGTGGCGGCTCTCGTCACCCTCGCCGCGTCCGGAGTCGGGTGCGCCGCGCGATCGGCCACTCCCTACGAGCAGGGCGCCGACCGCTATCGCTTCAAGTTCGCGCTGACGAGAGTTTCCGGGGAGACGGGCGCCTGCACGGCTTCCACCTCCGTGCGCGACCAGGCGGCCGACCGAGGGATCTCGATTCCGATCTTCACGGCTCCCTGGGGCGCGAAGACGACCGCGGCCGCGACCGACAGCGCCTACGGGGCCCGCCTCGACGTGGCGGTCACGGTCGACGCGTCGGGCCAGCGCGGCGACTTCAAGGCGACGCTCCACCGCGGCGACCTCCTCATCGCATCGCGCACGGCGTCGATTCCCGTCGCCATCGTGAAGTCGCCCATGAAGGCGATTCCGGACTAGCCCTACTCCGCCGGCATCTCCCGCGCGGCCTCGGGCGAGCCGAGCGCCGGCCAGATTCCGGCGGCGGCGGCGAGATCGTGCGACCCCATCCCGGCGTTCTTGTCGGGCTCCCGCCGATAGATGACCCCGAGGGCGAAGCGCTCCTGGCGAACCACCTCCATCGCCCGCGTCAGATCGGTGGGATCGTAGCTGGCCGGGAGGATGTCGCAGCGCTGGTAGATCGTCTCGCCGTACGTCGGTCCCTGATACGTCACGCACCCCGCCAGAATGTGCAGGAACGCGAAGCCCTTGTAGGCGATCGCTTCGCGGAACATCTCGCGCAGGTGCGGCAAGTTCCCCGCGTGCGTTCTCGCCACGAAACCCGCCCCGCTGCTCAGCACGAGGAGGACCGGATTCAGCGGGCGCTCCTCGACCCCGGCGAGTCCCCGCTCGCGCTTGAACTCCTCCGTGGAGGTCGGCGACGCCTGGCCCTTCGTGAGTCCGTAGATCCCGTTGTCGAGCACGGCGTAGGTGAGATCGACGTTCCGGCGAATCGTGTGCGGAATGTGACCGAGCCCGATCGAGAAGCCGTCCCCGTCCCCTCCCACGACGACCGTGGTGATCTCGGGGCGCGAGAGCTTCAAGCCGCTCGCGATGGGAAGGGCGCGGCCGTGGATGGAGTTGAAGGCGTACGAGCGCGTGTAGCCCGGGAGGCGGCTCGAGCAGCCGATGCCCGAAATGATGCCCAGCTTCTCGGGCGCGATCTCGAGATCGGCGAGCGCCGAGGTCAGCCCCTTCAGGACGCCGAAGTCGCCGCATCCGTTGCACCAGACGGGCTCGAGCGGGGAACGGTAGTCTTTCGCTTTCATTTCGTCGCCTCCGAGAGATAGCGTTCGAGCTCCAGGGCCGTCATCGGGGCGCCGCCGCTTCGCGTGATGCTCTTCACGCCGCGCGTGTCGGTGAGGCTCGAGAGGTATCGGTAGAACTGGCCCTGGTAGTTCATCTCGACCACGGCCGTGAACGAAAGCCCCCGGCGCCAGGTCTCGAACGCCTCGAGCGGGAAGGGATGGATGATCTCGGGGAGGAAGACCCGGTAGTCGGGATGGGCGGCCGCCCACTCGCGCAGGAGACCGTACTCGCTTCCCCACGCCACGATTCCCTTCGGCGCGCCCGGCTCTCCCAGGGTCCGGAACCAGTCGCGCGTCTCGGCGGCGATGCCCTCCAGCTTCCGGAAGCGCTTCTCGTTCATCTTGTGATGCATCGACGTGTCGGCGGTCGGATTCCCCTCCTGCGTGTGCTCGATGCCCGCGGCGAGATAGGTGCCGCCGGGATCGCCCGGAACGCGGAACGGATTCACGCCGTGCGTCGAGGTGATGTCGAAGCGGGCGGGCCCGCTCGACTCGGTCCACCGGGTGCGCGCCGGAGCCGGAGCCCGAGACGTGACCGCGTCCCGGATCTGCCGGCGCTGCGCGATGTAGGCGTCCGAGAGGACGAGGACGGGCAGCTGGAACCGCTCCGAGAGGGTCATGGCGCGGTGCATGATGTCCCGCCCGTGGACCACGTCGAAGACGCCGAGGACCGCCCGCGGGAAGTCGCCGTGCCCGCCGTAGACGGCGTGGTAGAGGTCCGACTGCTCCGTGCGCGACGGCATGCCGGTGGCGGGGCCGGCGCGCTGGCAGTCGACGACGATCGCGGGAAGCTCGGCCATGCTCGAGAGGCCGATCATCTCGGTCATGAGCGAGAGGCCCGGTCCGCTCGTCGCCGTCATCGCGGGAACGCCGCCGAACGAGGCCCCGAGCACCATCCCCATGGCGGCGATCTCGTCCTCGGCCTGGACGACGCGCCCGCCGGCCGCGGGGAGCTCGTCGATGAGCGTTTCCATCACTTCCGACGAAGGCGTGATCGGATAGCCGGCGAAGAACTTGAGTCCGGCGGCGATGGCGCCGCGCGCGATCGCCTCGTTCCCCGTCTCGGCGAAGAGGCCCCGTCCCGTCCCTTCGGGCGCGGGGCGGCTCGGCGGATCGACGGCGGTGAGACCGGTCGCGAGCGCTTCCAGGTTCGCCTGCAGCCGCTCGCGGCGATGTCCGAAGCGCCGGCGAATCGCGTCCTCGGCGAGCCCGATCGGCCAGCCGAGAATCCGGCAGAGGAGGCCGAGGCCGAGCATGTTCTTCGGCGGGCCCTCCACCTCGAGCCCGTCCTCGAACCGCGCGAAGGGGAATCGGTAGGCCGGCTCGTCCGTCTGCCCGAGCCAGTCGGGCGGCTCGCCCGCCTCCTCCTTGTCGAGAACGACGACGCTCCCCGGGTGGAGCCGGAGCGAGCCCTGGAAACGCTTCAGGTCGCGAAGCCGGAAGCAGACGAGGACGTCGACCTGGTCTCCCTCGTAGAGAACCTCCGACTCGGCGATGCGGACGATGGCCGCCGATTCGCCTCCCCGGATCTGCGGTCCGTACGACTGGACCATCATGCCGTAGAGCCCTTCTCTCGCGGCCATGCCGAGAACGAGATCGCCCAGGAGGGCGACGCCGTCGCCGCCGCTGCCGACGAGGGCCACGACGAGGGAGCGCGACGCGCCGGGGCGCGGGGCGCGAGTCTGAACCGGGGGAGCGGCTGGGGCTGGCGCGGGCGCCGGCGGTTTCATCGGGTCACACCTCCGCGGGCTGTTCGACGACTTCGGGGCGCGGACGCTGCCCGATCCGGTGAAGGATCGTGCTCGGGCAGATGTCGACGCACGCCTCGTT
>DASTKG010000155.1:0-10810 GCA_035716005.1 Candidatus Eiseniibacteriota bacterium | reverse complement strand
CGCGGGAGTTCTCTCCGGCATGTTCGGCATCGGCGGCGGGGTCGTGATCGTCCCCGCCCTGATCTACCTCGCGGGCTTCCGCCACCACCAGGCGACCGGGACGAGCCTCGCCATCCTCCTTCCGCCCATCGGGATCGCCGCCGCCTACGAGTACTACCGGCACGGCAACGTCGACATTCGCGCGGCCGCCATCGTCGCGCTGGGCGTGCTCGTGGGCGGGTGGCTGGGAGCCGTCGCGGCGAATCGCATCGAGGGGCCCTATCTCCGCCTCGCGTTCGGCGTCTTCGTCGTGTCGCTCGGCTTCTATCTCATCTTCGGCGCGTCGAAGCGCCTGGGGTGGATCTGAGTTGCTATACATGGTGATCGAGCGATACCGGAACGGCGACCCGATTCCCGTCTACGCGCGCTTCCGCGAGCGCGGGCGGCTCGCGCCGGAAGGATTGCGGTACGTGTCGAGCTGGATCGACGAGCGGCTCGCCGTCTGCTGGCAGGTGATGGAGACGGACGATCGAGCGCTCCTCGATCGATGGATCGAGGCGTGGAGCGACCTCGTGGAGTTCGAAGTCGTTCCCGTCATGACCTCGGCCGAGGCGTCGGAGCGGGTCGCCGCGCTCGGCGGGCCGCGATGACCGCCCCGCCGCTCTTCCATCCGCCCGATTCCGTCACGACCGCGCTCTTCGTCGCCATCCTCGCCGCGGTCCTCCTCGCCTTCCTCGCGGCCGTCTGGCGCGGCGCCGCGGCGGATGGCGCGCGGCCGGCCTCGCGCACCGCGTTCGCCGCGCTCGGCGGGCTCGTCTGGCTCGCGGTCCTCGGAGAGTTCGTCGCGAACGGGGCGGTGGCGCACGCGCCGATGCCCGCGATCCTCGTCTTCGCGGGCGCGAGCAATCTCATGGCGCTCGTCCTGGGGCTCTCGCCGCTCGGCGGCTCGATCGCGCGCGGCGTCCCGATCGGCGCGCTCGTGGCGTTTCAGGGATTCCGCCTCCCCTTGGAGCTCGTCCTCCACGACTGGGCGCGCCAGGGAACGATTCCGGAGACGATGACCTGGAGCGGATCGAATTTCGACATCGTCTCCGGCATCGTGGCGCTCCTGGCCGCGCCCTTCGCCGCGCGGTGGCGCGCGGCCGCGTGGGCCGCGAACGCGATCGGCCTCGCGCTTCTCGTGAACGTGGGCCGCGTGGCGATCCTCTCCTCGCCGCTCCCCTTCGCGTGGCGCGTGGAGCCGCCGCTCCTCCTCGCGGCCCATCTTCCCTACGCCTTCATCCTGCCCGTCTGCGTGGCGGGGGCGCTCCTCGGGCACGTCGTCCTGACGCGCGCGCTTCTCCGCCCGCGCGGGGTCCGCTAGGATCCGCCCATGACCAAGGGCCGGCTCGAGGCGTTCAGCGACGGCGTCATCGCCATCGTCATCACGATCATGGTGCTGGAGCTGAAAGTGCCGCACGGGAGCGACCTCGCGGCGCTCCGGCCGCTCCTTCCCGTCCTCCTGAGCTACATCCTCAGCTTCATGTACCTCGCCATCTACTGGAACAACCATCACCACACGATGCAGGCCGTCCACCACGTGAACGGAAACGTCCTCTGGGCGAATCTCCATCTTCTCTTCTGGCTCTCGCTCTTCCCGGTCGCCACCGCCTGGCTGGGCGAGAATCCGAGGGAGCCGTGGCCGGTCGCCTGCTACGGGCTCGTCCTTCTCCTCGCCGCCATCGCCTACTTCATCTGGATCCAGACGCTCCTCGCCCTCCACGGAACCGATTCGCCGCTCGGGAGGGCGATCGGGCGGGACTTCAAGGGGAAGATCTCGGTGGTCCTCTACGCGGCGGCGGTCCCCCTCGCGTTCGTTCACGTCCTGATCTCGATCGCCATCTACAACCTCGTGGCGATCCTGTGGATCGTTCCCGACCCCCGCATCGAGAAGACGCTGGAGCGCTGACGGGCGTCGCGCCTCGCCCGCCGGCGCTCCAAGTGGTAGATTAGCGGCGTTCTTCTCTCCCGAACCTGGAGGTCCCGATGCGAGCCGTCGCCACCATCGTCCTCGTCCTCGCCGCCGTCTGCGCGGCGTCCTGCACCACCCAGCAAGGGACCGGCGGCATGGACATCGCCGTGGCCAAGCAGTCGGTCGATTCGCTCTGGACCGGCTACGCCGTCGCGATGGACCGGCACGACGCGGCGGCCATGGGTTCGCTCTTCACGGAGGACGCGCGGCTCGACCTCGACAAGTCGCCGACGCGCACCGGCCGCGCGGCGGTCCAGGCCTCCCTCGACTCGCTCTACAGGGACTTCGACGCCACCGGATTCCGCGTCCGCCCCGACGACTTCAAGATTTCGGGAACGCTGGCGGTTCAGGCGGGCGAATTCGAGGAGGACGGCTCGAGGCCGGGCAAGCCGCCGGAGCGCACGTACGGACGCTACGTGATGGTGCTGGAGATGGGCGAGAAGGGCGCGTGGAAGATCGCCCGGCTGACGGCGATCGCCGACTCCATCCGGCCGCTGCCGTAGCCCCGCGCGCGAGAACGGGAGAACGATGGGCACCATTCCAAAGCACGGGATCGTCCTCGGAATCGTCGTCGAGATCTGGACGGCGATCGTCATCGCCGCCGGGTGGCACAAGGATCCGCTGCTCCTCTATCTCTTCTTTCTCGTTCTTCCGATTCAGGCCACGATCCTGATCCTCGCGATCCGGGAGGTCTCGGCGGCGGGAGCCGGCTACGGCCGAAAAGTCCTGACGGGCCTCGGCGTCTCGCTTCTCGGAGGCGCGATCATCCTCCTCGGTTCGGTCCTCCTCACGACGGTCGTCTTTCCCCACTACTTCGACGAGCTGCGCGTGGCGGGCGAGGCGCTCCTCGTGAAGGCGGGAAAGACGCCGGAGGAAGTGGCGGCCATGATGAAGGCCAACGAGTCGATGTACAGCCCCTGGAGCAGCGGCATCCAGGGCTTCGTCGGCACGATGGCGACGGGCGTTCTCGTCTCGCTGATCGCGGCGGGCTGGATTCGGAAGCGATAGCGGGATGGCGTCGCTGACCCTCCGCGATCTCGCGCTCACCTACCCGAACGGCGCCCGCGCGGTGGACGGGATCTCGCTCGAGCTCCCCGACGGCGCGTTCCTCGCGCTCCTCGGCCCGTCGGGCTGCGGCAAGTCGTCGCTCCTCCGCATGATCGCGGGCCTCGAAACGCCGACCTCGGGCGCGGTCCTCCTCGACGGCCGCGACGTGACGCGGGTGGAGCCGAAGGATCGCGACGTGGCGATGGTCTTCCAGGGTCTCGCCCTCTACCCCCACATGACGGTCTCCGAGAACATGAGCCTCGGCCTTCGCGCGCGCCGGACTCCGGAGGCGGAAATCGGGCGCCGAGTGACGGAAGCCGCCGAGATGCTGGGGCTGACCCGTTATCTCGCGAAGAAGCCGCGCGAGCTGTCGGGGGGCGAACGGCAGCGCGTGGCCCTCGGCCGGGCGCTGGTCCGCCGGCCGAAGATCTTCCTCTTCGACGAGCCCCTCTCCTCGCTCGACGCCCAGCTGCGCCAGGAACTCCGCGAGGAGCTGGCGCGGCTGCACTCGGTGACGCGGACGACGTCGGTCTACGTCACGCACGACCAGAAGGAGGCCCTCTCGCTCGGCGACCGCGTCGCGGTGCTCCGCGCGGGGACCCTTCGCCAGGTGGCGACGCCCGAGGCGATCTACCGCGAGCCGAGCGATCTCTTCGTGGCGCGCTTCGTCGGCGAGCCGGCGATCAACGTGATCGAGGGGGAATTGCGCGCCGAGGGAGGCGGCCTCGTCTTCCACGCGCCGGGGCTCCACGTCGCGATGAACGGGCATGGGGCGGGCGCGCGAAGCGGGAAGGCTCCGGTCGGGCCGGCCTCCCTCGGCGTCCGCCCCGAGCACGTCGGCATCGCGGCGCCGGGGGCCGGGAGCGGCGAGGCGACTCGGGCGACGGTGGAGCGGGTCGAGCACCTCGGCGGGGAGACTCTGGTCCACGTCCGCGGCGCCTGGGGCGCCCTGGTCGCGCGGATGGCCCCTTCGAGCGCGCCGCCCGACACCGGCGCCTCGGTCGGCCTCGCGATCGACTCGTCGCGCGCGCTTCTCTTCGATACGACCTCGGGCGCGCGTCTCGGGTAGCGCGCCGTCCAGCGCCCGCATGCTCCCATCCACGGACGATCCGCCTCCCGCGACTCCCGCCGAGAGCGTGGCGCCGGCCTGGCACACCGGCATCCTGCTCGCCTACATCGCCGCCATCAGCTGGATGAGCGCGTCGACGGCGGCGGGCCCCCCCGCGGGGGAGACGACCTCGATCTCCACGACGCTCCCGCGGCCCGTGATCTACGCCACGGTTCTCGCCTCCGAATGGATTCTCTTCGGCATCGCCTACTGGGGTGTTCGGCTGAGGCGCGTCCCCGTCGGCTCGATGCTCGGCTACCGATGGAGCGGCTGGAGCGGATTCGGGCGATGCCTCCTCCTCGCCGCGGGCTGCTGGATCGGAACCTTCGCGGGGGTGGCGCAGGGACTCGACGCGCTCGGGTTCCGGCAGGCGGAGGAGGTCCAGCGCGTGGCCGAACTCGTCCTTCCGCGCGGTCCGCTCGAGATCGCGATCTGGACGGTCGTCTCGGCCACGGCCGGCTTCGTCGAGGAGTTCGTCTTCCGCGGATATCTGCAGCGGCAGTTCGGAGCGTGGTTCGGGCATCCCTTCGCCGGTATCGTTCTCTCGGCGATCGTCTTCGGCGCGGGCCACCTCTATCAGGGGATCGCCTCGGCCGCGATGATCGTCGTCGTCGGACTCTGCTTCTCCATCGTCGCCCACGCCACGAAGAGCCTCGTCCCCGGAATGCTCGCCCACGCCTTCGAGGACCTCTACGCCGGTCTGACGGGCCGCGCCTAGCGCGATTCGCCTAGAGGGCGGCGCAGCGCAACGCCCTTTTCGTGATATACTTACGCATTGTCCCCCCACGGAACGGACCGGATCGGAGTCCCGATGACCTGCACCCTCGTGCCGACGCGGCGCCTGCGCCGCATCTTCACCGCTCCTCTCGCCCTCCTTCTGCTCGCCCTCGGAGCCTCGGGCGCGCTCGATCCCGCCGCGCACGCGGGAGCCGCGCCCCTGGCGACGGCGCCCGATCCGCTCTTCGTCCCCGGGGAGATCCTGGTGCAGTTCCGGTCCACGACGACGAGCGCCGATCGCGCGCGCATCGCGCGGACGGAGGGGGCCGGCGTGACGATGGAGATCGCCGGAACGAGTCTCGTGAAGCTCCGGCTCGGCCCGGGCGACACGGTGGAGCGCGCCACGGCCCGCTTCCGCCAGCGCCCCGACGTGGAGTACGCCGTTCCGAATCTCCGCGCCCAGGCCTTCTTCGTGCCGAACGACTCCCTGATCCAGAGCGACGACGACGACCTGGCGTGGAATCTCGGCAGCGTGCGCGCGTACGACGCGTGGGATATTCAGACGGGCGATCCCGATATCGTCGTGGCCATCGTCGACTCGGGCGTCGCGTACGAAGACCGCGACGTGCCCGACTACGAGCGGGCTCACCTCTGGCCCGGCACCACCCGGTA
Organism: Candidatus Eiseniibacteriota bacterium; assembly: GCA_035716005.1. Lineage (GTDB taxonomy): Bacteria > Eisenbacteria > RBG-16-71-46 > SZUA-252 > SZUA-252 > SZUA-252. The sequence continues at coordinate 5,276 of DASTKG010000155.1, read as the reverse complement.
CAAGCGCTCCCCCGACCTTCCCGGACCGTTCCTCCCCGGGTGGGACTTCGTGAACGACGATCCGTACGCCGACGACGACGCGGGCCACGGCACGACGGTGGCGACCATCGTCGCCGGCGAGCCGAACAACGTCGCGGGAAGCGCGGGGATCGCCTTCGGGGTCACGATCATGCCGATCAAGGTGATCGACTGGCGGCGCGACTCGGAGATGGCCTTCATCACGGGCGGCATCCGGTTCGCGGCGGACCACGGCGCGAACATCGTGAATCTCTCCCTCGGGTTCCCGCCGCTCGACACGTTCCGGGGCCTCGGCTACACGGAGAGCGAGATCCGCGACATGTTCCGCCCGCTTCGCGACGCGGTGAACTACGCGCAGCAGCACGGCGCGATCCTCGTCGCTTCGGCGGGGAACTTCGACGCGAGCGAAGTCAGTCTTCCCGCGGGCTATCCCGGGGTCATCGCGGTCGGCGCGACCGATCCCGACGGCCGCCGCGCCTCGTACTCTTCGTACGGGAGGAACCTCGACTTCGTGGCGCCCGGCGGAGATTTCGGGGATCTGAATCAGGACCACGTCCAGGACGCCGTCTTCGTTCTCTCCATCAAGCCGAACCGCTCGGAGGGGTCGCTGGCGAAGCCCGACTCCTTCGGCTGCTTCCCCTTCTTCGGAACGTCGGGCTCGGCCCCCCACGTCGCCGGCGCCGTGGCTCTCCTCATGGCGCAGGGCACCCGGTCGCAGGGAGCGATCGAGCAGGCGCTTCGGCAGACGGCCATCCTGCCGCCCGATCGGCCCCCCGGCGCGGACCTCGAATACGCGGCGGGTCTCATCCAGATCGACGCGGCGCTTCGCGCGGCGAAGGCGATGCGCGGCAGCCCCGCGGCGACGGGCGGAATCGTCGGCGCGCGCCTTCTCTCCGCCAATCCGTCGCGCGGAGAGGCCTCCATCTCCTATCGGACCGGCCGTGCCGGCCGCGTGCGAGTGCGCGTCTTCGACGTGCGGGGCGCCCTCGTGCGATCATTGGAGGATCGCGACGCTCCCGCGGGTGAGCAGCGCGTCCGTTGGGATGGCCGCGACGACGCCGGCGCGCGCGCGGCGACGGGCGTCTATCTCTTCCGCATCGAGACGCCCGAAGGAGTCGCCACGCGAAAGGTCGCCTTCCTGCGCTAGGTCCCGTCTCAAGGAGGAGACACCGACATGAATCGTGTCCGCCGCCCCCGATCCCGATCCACGCGCCGGTCGCTGCTCGGCCTCGCGCTCCTCGCCGCGCTCGCGTTCTCGGGCCCGCTCCTCGGCCCGGCGCCGGCCCGCGCGGGTGAAACCCCGCCGACCAACATGACGACCGTCGGACCGCCCGTCTCGAACAAGGAGACGGCCCTCACGCGCATCCAGAAATCGGTGGCGCGAATCAACCAGGAGGCATCCACGCCCGAGGGCGAAGCCTCCGTGGTCGCGAGGCTGTCGGCACAGCTTCGCGTGAGCCCCGACTCGCTCCAGGCCCAGAAGGCGGAATGGGGCGTCGGCTACGGCGAGGTGGCGATGGTTTACGGCTTCGCGCGGTCGAGCAAGAAGCCGGGGATCACGCCGGAGTCGGTGGTGCTGATGCGGCGGGAAGGAAAGCCGTGGGAGGCGATCGCGAAGGATCTCGGCGTCAACGTCGACAGCGTGGCCTCCCGCATGAACAAGCAGGCGAAGCCGAAGCCGACCCCGAAGAAATAGCGCGGAGGGAGCAGGGCCGCGCGCCGCCCTCTACTTGGTCGTTCCGCTCGCCGGCGTCGTCGACTTGGTGGTCGTCGACTTGGTGGTGCTGCTCTTGGTGGTCGTGCTCTTGGAAGCGGGAGCCTTCGCCGCGGGAGCCTTCCCCGCGGGGACCGGCTTGAACGTAGGGGCTTTCTTCGCGGGCGGCGGAGGCGGCGGCGGGATGGTGATGTCGCTCGCCACCCAGATGTCCTCGCTTCCCTTCTCGGAAACCGTGTACCAGATTTCCTTGCCGTCGGCCGACCAGGTCGGCTTGGAGCAGTTGCCGTCCGTCGTGACCTGAACGGCCGGGCGCTTCGCATCGGGATCGACCAGCCAGACGTCGTTCTTCGTCCCCACCCGCCTCGCGACGGCGATCCACTTCCCGTCGGGCGACCACGTCGGCCATACGTCCTCGTCGCGCTCCTCGCTCGGCAGGAGCCCGGTCAGCTGGATCGGCTTCCCGCCGTCGATCGCCATCTTGAAGAGGCGGAACGTCGCGAAGATCGCGTTCTTCGTCGATTGCATTCCCGGGCCGATGGTCACGACCTTCGTCGTGTCGACGTCCTTCGAGACGAAGCCGATCCACTTTCCGTCGGGCGACCAGGTTGGATGTCCCGGGCTTCCCTTCAGACTCGTGATCTGGCGCGCCGGCTCGATCGCCGTTTCGCCTCCCGATCCCACGATGAAGAGGTTGTAGCCGTAGAGCGACGAGGGGTCGAGACGGTTCGAGGGAAAGACGATCTTGGTCCCGTCGGGCGAGGGGGCCGCGAAGCGACTCCCCCCGGGCCCGTTGGTGAGCTTCTTGGCCTCGCCCCCCTCGAGCGGAATGTTGTAGACGTTGTACTGGCGGCCGCGAGTCGAGACGAAGTAGAGAGACTTCGAATCGGGCGCCCAGGTCGGCGTCATGGCGCGCGCCGAGTCGGGCTCGTTCGTCACCTTGCGCGGCTCGCCGCCCCCGATCGGCATGACCCAGATCTCCGTGAGCGCGCCGCTCTTCGCCATCGTGTAGGCGAGCCACTTCCCGTCGGGCGAGGGGGTCGGGTCGGTCTCGCGAATGGTATCGCCGAGAACCTTCCGGAATTGGGTCGCGCCCGCCGGGGCGGCCGGCGCGAGGAGCGCCGCCGCGAGAAGGAGGAACGCCACGAGACCGGTCCGGAGGGCCGGCGGCATCGATGCGGGGGAGTTTGGTCGGTTTCGGTTCATCGTTCTAAGAACCCCGGGATGGCCTGTTCGGTTTCGGTCAGGGGCGGGGGGTGAATCCATCCCCAACGGTGATCACCTCATACGACGCGACGCTCAAGGCGTGCTTGCGGATCTGGCTCCACGGACGATCGAGCACGTAGCACTTGAGGAGCGCGAGCACCAGCTGGTGGGAGACGACGGCGATGAGCCCCGCTCCCTCGTCGGGGTGCCGGGCCACGATCTCCTTGAGGGCCGCGACGGCGCGGTCCCGGACCGTTTCGAGCGGCTCGATGCCTGGGAGATCGACCGAGGTCGGATCCTCCCGCCAACGCCGGTAGCGCTCGGGGTCGGGGAGATCGGCCTCCAGCATTCCTTCCCACTCGCCGTGGTGGATCTCGTTCAGGCGCGCGTCGGTCGTCACGTTCAGGTTGTGAGGTCCCGCCACGTACCACGCCGTTTCGAGCGCGCGCGGAAGCGTGCTCGAATAGACCGCGGCGAAGGGGACTTCGTAGAGGAGCCGCGCCAATCCCTTCGCCTGCTCGCGTCCGGCGTCGTTGATGGGCGCGCCCGTCGAGCCCTGGAGCCGCTTCTCGCGGTTCCAGTCGGTCTCGCCGTGCCGAACGAAGACGATGTCGCGGGAGCGGGACATGAGGCGGATTAGAAACGCGCCTCGCGCGCCAGGATCTCCGCGTTGAGAATCGCCGCGCCGGCCGCGCCGCGCACGACGTTGTGCCCGAGGGCGTCGAACTTCCAGTCGAGCACGCTGCAGGTGCGAAGCCGGCCGAGCGTCACGCCCATGCCTCCCGCGCGATCGGCGTCGAGGCGGGGTTGCGGGCGGTCGTCCTCCTCGCGGACCACGATCGGCTCCTCCGGCGCGCTCGGGAGCCCGAGCTTCGCGAGCGGGCGAAACGCCTCGAAGGCGGCGAGGATCTGCTTTCGCGTGGGGCGGCGCTTGAATTTCACGCTGATCGCCTCCAGATGGCCGTCGAGCACCGCGACGCGGTGGCAATGCGCGCTGACCGCGAATTCGGCGGGCTCGATTCCCTTCGCGCCGAGCCTGCCGAGAATCTTGTGCGTCTCGCTCTCCATCTTCGCCTCCTCGCCCGCGATGTAGGGGACGACGTTGCCCAGGATGTCGAGCGACGGAACGCCCGGGTACCCGGCGCCGCTCGCGGCCTGGAACGTGGTCACCAGCACCTGCTCGATCCCGAAGGCGCGGTGGAGCGGCGCGAGGGCCATGGCGAGAACGATGGTGGAGCAGTTCGGGTTCGTGACGATGCCGCCCCCCTTCAGGTGCTGCCTGTCGAGGAGCGCGAGATGATCCCGGTTCACTTCGGGAATCACGAGCGGCACGTCGGGCGCCATCCGGTGATTGCGCGCGTTCGAGGAGACGAAGTGTCCGGTCTTGGCGTAATGCGTCTCCACCTCGCCCGCCACGCTCGCGTCGAGCGACGAGAAGAGGATCTTCGAGCGAAGCGGATCCCCCGGCTTCTTCACCGTGAGACGCCGGACCGCCGCCGGGATGGCGCTCGGGAGCTTCCAGCGGGAGCCGACCGCCTCGGCGTACGGCTTCCCCGCGCTCTGGTCGGAGGCCAGGACCTCGGCCACCTCGAACCAGGGATGATTCTCGAGGAGCTGGATGAAGCGCTGGCCGACGGTGCCGGTCGCGCCCAGGACGGCCACCGGCCGCCTGCGGGAACTCGTTGCGGGGACTCGCTTTCTTGTTACCATAGGCCCTTCATGATAGAGGCCAGCCCCCTCATGCCGCAATCCCCGATGCGCCTGCTTCGCCGGGCGGCGGTCGCGTTCGCGCTTGTCGCGATGGCGACCCTGCTCTCGGCCGCCGCGCCGGCTCCGGCTCGGGCCGCGCCCATTCGGCTGATCGCCACCTATCCGGCGAACAACGCCGAGCGAGTGGCGCCCGAGGCCGAGCTCTACTTCGTCTTCGACCAGCCGACGGCCAAGAGCGGCGCGTTCTCCGTCGCCGATCTCGATTCCATCGGCGGGCCTCCCGGCGGCACGCTGCTCGCCCTGCAGTCGCCGCGGTGGTCCGCGAGCGGCGACACGGTCTTCCTGAAGCCGGTCCAGCCGATGACCTACGGCCATCTTCACGGCATGCTCGTGAACGTCATCGAGGCGCCCGACCCGCAGAACTCCGCGACCGATCTCCCCGGGGTCAACAACCCGATCTATTTCACCGTCTCCCCGCGCGCGAATCTCGAACGATTGGGCACGCCGGGCCTCTACGAATCGGTCACCCTCGTCCCCGAGCGCGCGGTGCCCGTGACGATCGGCGTGCGCGAGACGGCGGGAACGGCGGCCTATTTCAACCGCGCGCGCTACCGCTTCTATCCCGCGG
>DASTKG010000154.1:0-6864 GCA_035716005.1 Candidatus Eiseniibacteriota bacterium | reverse complement strand
GTGGCGCTCTTCCCCTCGCCCGCCCTCTGCCGCGACAACGGCGCCATGATCGCCTACGCGGGGTGGCACGCCCTCCGCGCCGGCCGCGTCACCCCGCTCGACGCCACCGCCATCCCGAATCTCGACGCCTTTCCCGCGGGCGACTAGCTAACCCGAAGCCCCCCATTCGTTTCGACCGCCGCGAACTCCGCGCTCCGGCCGCCGCCGCGTCCGCCCGGCGCCCCGCCGCCGCTCGCGTCCCGCTTCCACTCAAGTTGGTCCCACCCCAGGACGATTAATTGCTGAAGCGATCATCATTTCCATGACCTGACCTGGGGGTGGCGTGAAGGACGGGACGGTAGAGAGCGGGCGGATCCTCATCGTCGAGGACGAGCCGCACCTCCGCATCATCTTGGAGAAGCAGCTTCGCGACGCCCCCGACGCGGCGTACGAGGTCCGGAGCGCCGAGGACGGCGTGAAGGGTCTCGAAGAGATCCGGCGCGATCCTCCCGAGCTGATCCTCCTCGACGTGATGATGCCGGGCATGGACGGCTACGAGGTCTGCCGGCAGCTGAAGGCGAATCCGCTGACGAGCCGCATTCCGGTGATCTTCCTCACCGCGAAGACGACGCTCGACGACCGGCTGGAGGGGCTGAACGCCTACGCCGACGACTACATCACGAAGCCGTGGGACCGTCAGGAACTCCTCTTCCGCGTGCGGAACCAGCTTCGCACCCGGCGCGCGCAGCTATCGTCGAACGCGCTGACCGGGCTCCCGGGAAACGTGATCATCGACAACGAGCTGGCCCGTCGCATCGGCGCGGGCGAGAAGTTCGCCTTCCTTCACCTCGACCTCGACAATTTCAAGGCCTACAACGACTACTACGGCTACGCGCGCGGCGACGGGCTCATTCGCTTCATGGCGGCGCTCGTGGTGGATTCGGTGCGGGCGAAGGGCGCCGAGGGCGACTTCGTGGGGCATATCGGCGGGGACGATTTCGTCGTCATCACCTCTCCCGATCGCGCGACGGTCGTGGCGACCGAGGTGATGGAATCGTTCGACGCCCGCGTGAGCAGCCAGTACGACCCCGCGGATCGCGAGCGCGGATACATCACCGTCCTCTCCAGCCGCCAGGGCGGCGTGAAGCAGTTCAAGATGCTCACCGTCACCATCCTCGTCGTCAGCAACGTCGGGCGCGACATTCGTCACAGCGCCCAGGTGAGCGACATCGCCAAGGATCTGAAGAAGAAGGGGAAGGCGATCGTCGGGAGCTGCATCGTTCCCGACCGCCGCTCCGACGGATCGCTGGTTTCGCCCGTGCGGGAGGCCAGCGACCCGGAGGCCACGCCGTGAACCGCCCGCAGGCGCCGCGTCCGGCGCCCGGCGGCGTGCGCGCGCTGGCCAGTCTCGGCAGCCTCTCCTTCGCCGTTCAGGCCGCCCTCGATTCAGACGCCCTCGTCCACGCCCTCGCCGAACACGTCCTCGACCTCGCCGGCGCGGAGCAGTTCGTCCTCCTTCTCCTCGACGAGGAGAGCGGCGATCTGGACGGGCACTCCTTCCAGCGGGACCGCGCGGGCGCGCGGCGCGTTCGCCTGACTCCCGACCCGAGAGGGTTCCTGGGGCAGGTGCTCCGCACCGAGTCGCTCGTCGTCCACGATCCGTCGGGAGCGCATCCCCTCCGGCACGACGACCTCGGCTGGAGCGACGACGCGCCCGCGACAGTGGTGGGGCTTCCGATTCTCGTCGGAACGTCGCTCCTCGGCATGGCGGCGCTCGGCTACCCGCGCGCGCGGACGCTCACCGACCGCCGCCGCCGCACGCTCCTCTTCCTCGCCGACCAGATCGGGCTCGCCGTCGACCGCATTCGCACGCGCACCGATCTCGACGCGGCCACGCGGCGGCTCGAGGAGGCGCGCTCGGCGCTGAAGCGGAGCGAGCAGGCGAAGTCGGAGCTCATCTCGGTCGTGTCGCACGAGATGCGCACGCCCCTCACGGCGATCAAGGCCTACACGGAGTCGCTCATCGACAACCTCGAGAGCCCTTCGTTCGACATGCAGGAGAAATTCCTGAGCGTCATCAACGAGGAGTGCGACCGGCTCTCGCGCATGGTGAACGACGTCCTCGACCTGAGCCACATGGATTCGGGCAGGCGCCGTCTTCGCGCCGAGCTGCTGGCGCTGCCCGCCGTCCTGGCCGACGTCATGCCGACCCTGCAGCCGGTTCTGGAGGAGAAGGGGCTCCGCGTCCGCCTGGAGATGCCGTCCGATCTCCCGCGTCTCGAGGCCGACCTCGATCTCCTGAAGCAGGTCTTCGTGAATCTGCTTCACAACGCGGCCAAGTTCTCGCCCGGCGGACAGGAGATCGTCGTTCGGGCGGAGCGGAACGGCGATCGGATGCGAATCGCGGTGGAGGATCGCGGACGGGGAATCCCGCCCGAGGATCTCACGCGCGTCTTCGATCGCTTCTACCGCGTGGAAGGAGCCGGCGCGGAGCGCGTCGCGGGCACCGGCCTCGGTCTCGCCATCGTGAAGAGCGTCGTGGAGCTCCACAACGGCGCCATCCGCGTGGATAGCGAAGTGGGCCGCGGAACGAGCTTCGTCTTCGAGCTCCCGCTCCTGCAGGGAACCTTCCGCGCCCTCGTTCGGTCGCTCGAGCCGCTCTTCGTCCAGCCCGACCTGCGCGCCGTGCTCCAGCACTGCGTCGCGATGGTGGCCGAGGTGATGGAGGCGCGCATCGTCTCCTTCATGTTCCTGGACGAATCGGGAACGGAGCTTCGCATCCAGGCCGCGCACGGACTCGACGCCGACACGGTGGCGAGGACGCGCGTCCGGATCGGGAACTCGATCGCCGGCTGGGTGGCCCAGAGCTCCGAAAGCCTCCTCGTCACCGACGTGGAGGCCGATCGCCGGTTCCGGAGGATGAACCATCCCCAGTACGAGACGAAATCGCTCCTCTGCGCGCCGCTTCGAATCGCCGGGGAGACGGTGGGCGTCGTGAACGTGAACAACAAGGTCGCGGGAACGCCGTTCGACGCCGACGATCTGCATCTCCTCGGCGCCATCGTGAAGCGCGTGGCCGCGGCTCTCGAGCGGCTCTACTCGAATCCGGCGGAGGGGGACGTGGCGGCGACGCTCGCGAGCCTCCGAGCCGTCGTGCGGGCGCGGCGCCTCCGCACGCTTCCGAGCACGCAGCGCGCCTTCAAGCTGGCGACCGAGCTGGGCCGGCGCCTCGCGCTTCCCGACGAGGAGATCGAGGTTCTCGGCTACGTGGCCCGCGTGCACGACGTCGGGATGCTCGCCGTCGGGGAGGACCGCTGGTCGAGCCCGAACGCCTGGGGCGAGACGGAGCATCGCGACGTCGAGGGGCATCCGCAGACGGCGGTCCGCCTCCTTCGCCCTCTCGAGTTCGCGACCCACGTGAACGAGATCATCCTGGCGCACCACGAGCACATGGACGGGAGCGGCTATCCTCGCGGCCTCCGAGGGGAGCAGATCCCGCTCGCCGCCCGCGTCGTGGCGGCGGTCGACGCCTTCGAGTCGCTCACCGTGGGACGCCCCTATCGCGATCCCGTGAGCGACGAGCAGGCGCTGGCCGAGCTGCGCCGCGTGGCGGGAAGCCAGTTCGATCCGGACGTCGTCGAGTGTCTCGCCGCGATCGTGTTGGACCGCGCCGGCTCGCCTGCGCCCGCCGGCTCGACCACGCCCGCCGGCTCGCCGGCGCCCGCGGCCCGCCCCGCCCCCTCGAAGACGCGAGGCGCCTCGTGAGCCCGACGACCGTCGAACTCACCTGGGCGCTGGCCGCCGCGGGCCTCCTCCTCTACGAAGCGGGGCGCCGCCGCCGCGCGCTCAGCCGCGAACTGAAGGGGCTCCACTCGTCGCTCGGCGCGGCCGTCCAGCGGAACGACCAGCTCTCCGCCGCGGCCGAGGAGATGGGGCGGCTCTACCGCGAGCAGCTCCTCACGAGCCGGCAGCGCGCCGCGCGGCTCCGGAAGGTGCTCGAGATCGCGACCTCCATCAATTCGAATCTCTCGCTCGACAAGGTGCTCCACGAGATCGTCCATGCCGTCCGGGACGCCGTCGGCTTCCGCATCGTCCTTCTGCGCGTCCTGAACTCCCGGACGGGGGCCTTCGAGGCCCGCGCGTTCGCCGGCCTCGACCGCGACGCCATCGCCACGCTCGAGCAGTACGACGTTCCGAAGGCCGAGTTCGACACCTGGCTCCGCGACGAGTTCAAGATGGGGCGCGCCTACTACGTTCCGCACGACCGGAAGTTCTGGGGCGAGCACGATCCGCACAGCTACACGCCCGATCTGGGCGAGCGCGCCGCCGGGGAATGGCACCAGGAGGACGTCCTCTTCGTGCCTCTCTCCGCGAAGGACGGCGTTCCGATCGGCTATCTCTCGGTGGACGACCCGGCCGACCGCCGCCGCCCCACGCGGGAGATCGGCGAGATGCTGGAGATCCTCGCGAACCACGCGGTGGTCGCGCTCCAGAACGCGGCCCTGGTGGAGCGCCTCCAGGAGAGCATGGCGCGCCTGGAAGAGGCGACCGAGCGGGCGGAGGAGCTGAACGAGCTGAAGTCGAACTTCGTCTCCACCGTCTCCCACGAGCTCCGCACGCCGCTGACGGCCATCCAGGCCTACGTGGAGGCGCTCCTCCAGAACGTGGGGAGCACGAACGTCGCGATGCAGCGCGATTTCCTCCACGTGATCGACGAGCAGAGCCGGAAGCTGAAGAGCCTCATCGAGGCGATCCTCGACCTGACGCAGCTCGAATCGGGGCGCTTCCGCATGACGCGGGAGCCGTTCAACCTGGTCGACGTCGTCGACGAGGTGGTCGGCGTGCTGAAGCCGATGGCCGAGCCGAAACGGATCGCGCTCACGACGTCCTACGAGAACGCCGAGGTCATTCTGGAGGCTGACCGGAGCCTCGTGCGCCGCGTGCTCCACAATCTGGGGACGAACGCCATCACCTTCACGCCCGACGGCGGCGCGGTGACGATTCGCGTCGCCGGCGAGGGGCGCCACGTGCGGATCACGGTCGAGGACACGGGGATCGGCATCGCGCCCGACGAGCTCGCGAAGGTCTTCGACAAGTTCTACCAGAGCGACAACGGCCTCTCGCGCGAGTACCCGGGCGTCGGCCTCGGGCTTTCCATCGCGAAGAGCATCGTGGAGTGGCACGGCGGGGAGATCGGCGCGGAGAGCGAGCCGGGGCACGGGTCGCGCTTCGTCGTGACGCTCCCGTTCACGCCGAGCGACGCCAGCGTCATCACGCACGCCACCTGGTCGCCCGCGCGCTCCGTCTCGGATCACCTGACGCGCCTCACCGTGGAGATGGTGGCGGAAGTCATGAACGCCCGCATCGCCTCGCTCATGCTGGTCGACGGCGAGCGCGAGGAGCTCTACATCAAGGCGGCGCGCGGCCTCCGCGAGGAGGTGGTCTGCGGGACGCGCATCAAGATGGGCGATTCCATCGCCGGGTGGGTGGCGAAGCACGGGCAGCCCCTCCTCGTGACGAACATCGAGGACGATCCGCGCTTCGGGCGGCGGAACCACCACCAGTACGAGACCAAGTCGCTCCTCTCGGTCCCCGTGAAGGTGGACGACCGCGTGGTGGGCGTCATCAACATCAACAACAAGATCTCCTGCCTCCCCTTCACCGCGGACGATCAGGCGCTTCTCACCTCGCTCGCCGAGCGGGTGGCGCGCGCGTGGGAGCACGCCGCGGCGCACGAGGCGACGGCGGATCAGGCCGAGGGAGCCACGCGCGCCCTCGCCGCGATCATCGACCACACGCGCCGGAGCAAGCTCCGGCTCACGGCGGGCACGATGGCGGCCCGGGCCACGGCGGTCGGGCGGAAGCTCGGCATGAACGAGGAGGAGACCCAGTACCTCGCCTACGCCGCCACGATCCACGACGTCGGCATGGCGCACGTCTCGCCCGGGGTCCTTCACGAACCCGGACAGCTCGATCCGGAGATCTGGGCCCAGGTCGCCCAGCACCCGGCGCGCGGCGTCGAACTCATGAAACCGATCGAGTTCCAGACCCAAGTGTCCGAAATCATCATGGCGCACCACGAGCGAATGGACGGCCGGGGCTACCCGCGCGGCCTCCAAGGGGACGAGATCCCGCTCGCCTCGAGGATCATCGCGGTGGCCGACGCCTACGAGTCGATGACGCTGGGACGCCCCTACCGGCTCCCGATGTCGCACGAGGAAGCGGCGAACGAGCTGCGGCGCTGCGCCGGAACGCAATTCGACGGACGGGTGGTCGAAGCATTCCTGCAAATCGTTATGGAAGCCGAAGATACGAAGCTAGTCCGGGCTCCAGAAGCCGCTTGAGGAGCCGATAGTTCACCTTATGACGGTTCCCGGAGGGGGTGATCGGATGTCGAAGGGGCGGATTCTCGTCGTGGATGACGAGATCTACATCGTCCACATTCTCGACTTCAGCCTCGGCATGGAAGGCTACGAGGTCCTGACCGCCCTCGACGGCGAGCAGGCGCTCGAGCGGCTGAAGAGCGACAAGCCCGATCTGATCGTCCTCGACATCATGATGCCGAAGGTGGACGGCTACGAAGTCTGCCGGACGATCAAGACGAACCCCGAGACGCAGCACATTCCGGTCATTCTCCTTTCCGCCAAGGGCCGGAACGTCGACCAGAAGATGGGATTCGACGTCGGCGCCGACGACTACATCACGAAGCCCTTCTCGCCTCGAAAGCTCGTCGAGCGGATCAACTCGCTGCTGGGGCAGTCGGTTTCGGAGAAGACGAACACTTCCTCTTCGTAATCCTCGGCGTCCCCCTGTTCTGCGTGGGGGCGAGAAAAAGTCGAACCCCGCCGGCTCTACAGAGCCCAATCGCCGGCGGGGTTCGACTTT
>DASTKG010000153.1:0-5682 GCA_035716005.1 Candidatus Eiseniibacteriota bacterium | reverse complement strand
TCATCTCGTGGAGGATTGTCCCTGCGAGGCGGGCTGTCCCTCGTGCGTCGGAATGCCGGTGCTCCGTCCCGCGCAGCAGCAAGACTACGACCTCCACGGCGGCTGGCCGATTCCGAGCAAGGCCGCCACGACGCTTCTCCTGCGTCGCCTCCTGGGGCGCTAGTGCTCTCGAAGGCGTTGCGCGCGAAGATCGGCGACCTCTTCCGCGAGGAGGCGCCGCGCCGCGTGCCCGCCAAGGCGGCGGGGACGGCCGCGGGCCGGAAGCGCCGCGCCGCGCCCGCCCCGTCCGCCCCGTCCGCCGCGCCCCCGCGTCCGCGAACCGTCCTCGCGGTGCCGATCGAGGAAGTTCTCCCCGGCGGCGTGGTGACGAACGAGCAGGGCTCGCTCTTCGTGCACGAGCGGCTCTACACCGACCACGGCGAGCGCCCTCGCTCGCTCCTCCGCCGAATCGCCGATCTCGACCGCGGCGCGCCCGAATCCGACGAGACGGCGAGCGCGCGCGATCGGCACGAGCGGCGGCGCGCCCGAGCGCGCGCGCGCGTGGACGGGCCGCGCCTCGTCCGGGATCTCCCTCACCTGGCCGACCTCGCCTCGGTGGTCGACGCCCCGGAGCGCGGCCTTTTCCGCCGCTTCGGGCATCGGCGGCTCCTCTATCTCGACATCGAGACGTGCGGCCTCTCGGCGGCGCCGGTCTTCCTGGTGGGGCTCGGCTTCGTCGTGGAGCGAAACGTGGTCTTTCGCCAGCTCTTCGCGCGCGACTACGCCGAGGAGAGGGCCCTTCTCCACGAGCTGGCGCGCATCGCGCGCGACTTCGACGCCCTCGTCACGTTCAACGGGAAGACGTTCGACGCGCCCTTCCTCCACGATCGCGCCACCCACCATCGCGTCCCCTTCGCGCTCCCGCATCCGCACCTCGACCTCCTCTGGATGGCGCGCCGGCGGTGGCGGGAGCATCTCCCCAACTGCCGGCTTCAGACGATCGAGTGGCGGATTCTCCGCCGCCGTCGCGGCGGCGACGTCGGGGGCGCGGAGATTCCGGGCCTCTATCACGACTACGTGAAGCGGGGCGAGCCGCACCGGCTGATCCCCGTCTTCCATCACAATCTGCTCGACGTCGTCGCGATGGTGGAGCTGACGCCGGTGATCTTCGATCCGGAGGTCGGGGTATACTGAGCGGAGCCGGCTCTTGAGGGGGACGAGTCACGATGCTCCAGCAGAGATTCCGTTCGCGAACCGTCCGCCGCGCGGGCCTCATCCTCGGCCTCGTCGCGCTCGCGGCGCTCGCGCCATCGCCTCCCGCGTCGGCCCCGCCCGCCCGCCCCTCGCTCGACGGCCAGATCGACGCCGCCGTCCGCGCGCGCCGCGCCGCACTCGTCGACATTCGCCGCGACATCCATCGCCACCCCGAAGTCTCCGGAGAAGAGCGGCGGACGGCCGCCCTCGTGGCGAAGGAACTCCGCCGCCTCGGGCTTCAGGTGCGCGCCGGCGTGGGCGGGCAGGGCGTCGTGGCGGTCCTTCGCGGCGGGAAACCAGGTCCCGTCGTCGGCTACCGCGCCGACATGGACGCGGTGCCGTCGCGGGATCCCGACCCCGTCGACTTCCGGTCGAACGTCATCGGCGTTCGCCACATCTGCGGACACGACGTCCACACCGCCGTCGGGCTCGGCGTGGCGTCGGGGCTGGCCGCGGTGAAGCGCGATCTTCCCGGCACCGCCGTCTTCTACTTCCAGCCGGCCGAGGAGACGACGGAAGGTGCTCGCGCCATGATCGAAGCCGGCGCCCTGAGCGCGCCGACGCCGAGCGCCCTCTTCGCCCTCCACGTCGCGCCGATGGAGGTCGGAACGATCGCCGCGATCGAGGGGCTCGTCCTGCCGGGGCTCGACGCGGTGACGATCCGGCTCTCGGGAGCGGGCGATCTCGGCGCCGCCGCGAAGGAGGCCGTCGCCCTCGTACAGGGCCGGGCGACGCCGAGGCAGGGCGCGCGCGCCGATTCGTTCGTCACCGTGGAGATCTGGGATCAGGGGCTTCCCGCGGGCGACCGGACGGTGGAGGTCTCGGCCGGGATTCGCGCCGCGAACGACTCGATCTTCGCGCGCGTGGAGCGCGACCTCCGCGCGAAGACGGCGGCGCTCGATCTCCCGGACGTGAAGGCGGAAGTGGCCTACCGGCACGCGGTCGTCCCGCCCACTCTGAACGACCTCGCGACCGTGCGCGCCACCTACCCCGCGCTCCGGCGCGCGCTCGGAAAGGAGAAGCTCGAGATCCTGCCGAACGGAACGCGCTACTTCAGCGAGGATTTCTCCTACTTCCAGCAGCGGATTCCCGGCGTGATGTACTTCCTCGGCGCCTCGAACGAGGCGAAGAAGATCGTGGCGATGCCGCATTCGCCCGGCTTCGCGGTGGACGAGGCGGCCATCGAGGTCGGCGCGCGCGCCATGGCGCGCGTGATGGCCGATTATCTGGCGCGGGGCGTGAAGCCGAAGCGCTAGGGGAGCCGCTCGAAGCGGATCACGCCCGGCTCCGAGCCGCCTTCGATCCGTTTGAAGCCCAATTTGCGGAGGACCCCGAGCGAGCCGATCAGCTCGGGGAAGGTCTCGGCGATCACCCGGCGCACCCCCGGCTGCGCGAAGGCCCACTCGATGAGGGCGCCGATCGCCTCGCTGGCATACCCGCGGCGCTGATACTCCTCCAGCACCGAATAGCCGACCTCCACCGTGCCCTCCGCGTCGGGGAGCCCCTTGAATCCGCAGCCGCCGATCGCGAGGGCGGGGTCGCCTTCGCGCCCCGGCAGGCAGATGTACCAGCCTCCCCAGCCGGCCTGGTCCTTGTTCGCGTCGAGCACCGCGATCGTCCAGGCGAGCGAAGCCTCGTCGTTGAGGGGCGGGGGCCACGGCTCCGCGAGGCGGATGTGGTAGTCGCGCAGGAGCCGGGCGCGGTCGTCCCGCTCGGCCCTCGCCATTTCGGGCGTGGCCGAGATGACCTCGAGCCGGGTGGTCCTGAGGTGGAGCGATTCCATGGGGGGAGGGTCGGGGAGGCGGGGTGCGCCGTCAAGGTGACGAATCGGAGTCCGACGGCGTCGAACGTCCGACGCGCGCCGCCGTCGCCGCGAGGCGGCGCCGCGACCGCGCCGCCTCCGCGCCGCAACGGGTTACCCGCGCGCTCGGATCGCCGGCCCGGGCATGCCCCCTGCAACCACGCCGCGCCGTGCCCCGTTCGACGCGCCCCTGCTTGCGCGACCCGGCGTGGCACGACCCGCGAGACGTGAGCGCGCGGGCTCCGAGTGTGGATGGGGGAGAAGCCCGAAGCGGCCGGCCGCACTGGCCGCAAGAGAGCGATCGGCCTGGTCGCGCGGGCGTCTCCGGCGCCGCCGAGGGACGGCGTCTCGGTCGGGAGGAACGGAGCCGCGTCGGTTCGCGAACTCGCGGGAGGGAATCTTGCGGCGGGGTGTTCCGGTCCCCACCTCCACCACGAAACGATCGGACCCCCGCCGGCTCAGTAGACGCGAACGGGCAGGATCACCATCGGAAGGCCGTGGAAGGCGAGGCGCCGCTGGAGCGCGGAGCAGGTCTGGTTGTGAAGCCAGCGATTCACGGCCGCTTCCTTCTGGAAGACGAGCTGCCCGCCGAACGCGACCGAGCGCGGATACGACTCGTTCACCTCGAGGCAGAGCTGCTCCAGCTCGTCCACGATGTCGGTGCCGAGCGCGTAGCGGTACTCGGCGGGGACGCCGAGACGGCGCGCGAACTCCACGTACCGCCGCAGCTCCTGTTCGGTGCTGCTCCGAAGGTGATCGAGCTCGTCCTTCCCCTTGAACCGGCCCGAATCGATCATCCCCACCGAGATGAAGACGACCTGCTTGAACTGGCCGGGGAAGACGCGGAAGAGATTCAGGAGCGTGTGGATGCCGAGCCCCCCGAACGACGTGACGGTGAGCACCGCCGTCTGCGCCGTCTTCTTCAGCGGCTGCGTGTTCGGCTCGTGGCTCGGGAGCGGGACGTTCGTCAGGCTCTCGTCGAGGCGGCGGAGGCTCGTCGTGGTCGAGCTGTAGTGCCGGCGGATGAGATACCCCACGAAGCAGAGGAGCCCCGTCACGAGGAGCGTGGCCCATCCCCCCTCGGTGAACTTGAAGCCGACGGTGCCGACCAGGAGCGATCCGGTCACGAGGAAACCGAGCCCGCTGATGGCGAGCCCTCGTTTCCACGATTGTCCTTCCCGGCGGAGGTTCAGCGCGTCGCGGATCATGGCGAGCTGCGCCAGGGCGAACGTGAGGAAGACGTTGATCGAGTAGAGAATGACGAGGACATGGACCTGGCCGCCGGTGGCGAGGAGGACGAGGCCCGCCGAGATCGACATGAAGAGGACGCCGTTCGACGTGACGAGCCGCTCCGAGAGGTTGCCGAAACGCGACGGCGCCCACCGGTCGAAGGCCATGTAGACGAGGACGCGCGGTCCCCCCAGGAAGCCGGTCTGCGCGGCCACGAAGAGGAGCGCGCCCTCCGAGACGAGGACGATGGCGATGATGATCTGCCCGATCTGGCTCCCGGGGGAGAAGATGCGGCCCGTGATGGCCTGCCAGAGGACCGCGTTCAGCGTCTTTCCGGGGACGTGGCTCACCTCGTAGAGGAGGTAGTTCACCAGGATCCCCGACGCGATGATGGCGAGCGAGAAGGCCATGTAGCGCATCGTCACCTTGGCCGTCTCGGTCTTCGGTTCGCGGAGCATCGGCACGCCGTTCGAGACCGCCTCGATCCCCGTGAACGTTCCGCCGCCGAGCGTGAAGGCGCGGAAGAGGATCATGAGCAATCCGAACCAGCCGATCTCCTGCACCGAGGTGGCCGACTGGTCGCGCAGGTGCTGGAACTCCGCCGGCACCTGGTGCCACGCGAAGAAGATCCCCGCCACCAGCGCCACGACGTGGCTCACCACGAAGAGGAGGAAGATCGGCGAAATGACCGCCACCGACTCGCGCACCCCGCGCAGGTTCAGCACCGTGAGAAGGGCGAGGAGCATGAACGTGAAGGGGAGGTAGGCGAAGCCGAGGCCGGACGGGAGAAGACTGAAGAGCGACTCGCTGCACGCGGCGAGCGAGATGGCGATCGTGAGGACGTAGTCGACGAGGAGCGCCGCGCCGGACACGAGTCCGGCCCCGGGGCCGAGGAGTTTCGTCGCCACCACGTAGCCGCCGCCGCCCGCGGGAAAGCGCTCGATGATCCGGATGTACGACGCCGCGATCACCATGACGGTGAGGGCGACCATCGCCGCGAGCGGAATGGCGAGGAAGGTGTGCTCGTGGAGCGCCCGGAACGCCGCCTCCGGACCGTAGGCGGAGGATGAGAGTCCGTCGGCGCCGAGCCCGACCCAGGCGAGGAAGGCGGCGAGGGAGATCTTGTGGAAGAGCGCGGGGTCGGTGATACGCCGCGCGGGGCCGATGACGGCCGCCCAGACCCGCTGCAAAAACCGAACCGGGGCCGGCTCCTCGTACTCGGGGAGCGGCTCGCCGGGCGGGGGGCCCGGCAACGGCGAGGGGTCTTCGGGTTGCTGCGGTTCTTCTGCCATATAGAGCGTCGCAGTATAGCGCGATCTTGGGCGTTGCACCAATGCCGTGGCCGGAGACTCGACGGCGTGTATTCGAGCGGGCGCCCCGGAGGAAAGAAAACCCCTCCGCTGGCGCCACAGAAACGA
>DASTKG010000152.1:0-48572 GCA_035716005.1 Candidatus Eiseniibacteriota bacterium | reverse complement strand
GGCATGGCCGACCAGACCGGACAGGGCGAGGAGACGAAGGTGGGGCGCGTCCAGTGCCCGCGATGCAGCCTCGTCTACTCCGAGTTCAAGGAGTCGGGGCGCCTCGGCTGCTCGGAGTGCTACACGACGTTCCGGGCGCAGCTCCGGCCCCTTCTGCGGCGCATCCACGGAAGCACCAAGCATGTCGGCAAGGCCCCCGCGCGCGACTCCGCGCGGGTCGCCCTCCGCCGCGAGATCCAGCGGCTCCACGAAGATCTGCAGCGCGCCATCGAGCGGGAGGAATTCGAGACGGCCGCGTCCTTGCGCGACCGGATCCGCGCCATCGAGACGCAGGGCGGCGCCGCGGCCGCGGGAGGCGCGTCGTGAAGCTGACCGATCAGGCGCGGCTGCTCGGACGCTGGCTCGACGGCACCGGCCCCTCGTCGGACGTCGTGCTCAGCACGCGCGTCCGGCTGGCGCGGAATCTCAAGGACGTCCCCTTCACGCATCGCGCGCGCGAGGAGCAGCTCTCCATGGTCTACTCGAGCGTCGTCTCCGCCGTGCGGAAGACGCCCGTCCTTTCGACCTCCTCGTCGCTCTCGATGCGCGAGCTCTCGCCGATCGACCGCCAGTTCCTGGTCGAGCGCCATCTGATCTCGAACGATCTCGCCGACAACGGCCGCCTGCGCGGGCTTCTCCTCCTTCCCGACGAGACGGTCTCGGTCATGGTGAACGAGGAGGATCATCTGCGGCTCCAGGCGCTCGCGTCGGGGTTCCAGCTGCGGTCGGCGTGGGAGTCGGTGAACGCCATCGATGATGAATTGGGGCAGGACCTCGACTATGCTTTCAGCGACGAGCTCGGCTATCTGACGGCCTGCCCGACGAACGCGGGCACGGGCATGCGGGCCTCGATCCTGATCCACCTGCCGTCGCTCGTGCTGACGCGCCAGATCGGGCGCGTGCTCCAGGGCATCACGCAGGTGGGGCTCGCCGTGCGCGGGTTCTACGGCGAGGGGTCGCAGATCATGGGCAACTTCTTCCAGATCTCGAACCAGACCACCCTGGGCCAGAGCGAGCGCGAGACGATCGAGAGCCTCGAGCGCGTGACGCGCCAGATCATCGAATACGAGCAGCGCGCCCGGGAGGAGCTCCTGAAGGACGCGAAGGTCCAGATCGAGGACAAGGTCTGGCGCGCGTACGGAACGCTGCGGCACAGCCGGGTGATCTCCTCGCAGGAGGTGATCAACCTGGTCTCGGCGGTGCGCTTCGGCCTGTCGCTCCGGATCGAGGGGTTGGCCGACGTGAAGACGTTGAACGAACTGTTGATCCGGACTCAGCCGGCGCACATGCAACTGTGGGCCGGTCGCGAATTGGAGCAGCGCGAGCGAAACGTGCTCCGCGCGGAGTACGTTCGCCGGCTGCTCGGCGAAGACATCAGCAACGCCGCCCGGACGAACTAGGCGGCCTCCCAGGAGGGATCGCGATGCACGACAAGTTCACCGAGCGGGTGCGCAAGGTCATGTACCTGGCGCGGGAGGAAGCCGCCCGGCTGCAGCACGACTACATCGGCACGGAGCATCTCCTCCTAGGCGTGATTCGCGAGGGGGAAGGCATCGCGGCCACGGTTCTCAACAACCTCGGCCTCGACCTCGACGCCATCCGTCAGGCGGTCGAGAGCATGGTGGCGTCGACGGGCGGAACGCTGACGATCGGCGAGATTCCGTTCACGCCGCGCGCGAAGCGCGTCCTGGAGCTATCCGTGGACGAGGCGCGGCAGCTGGGCCACAACTATGTCGGAACCGAGCATCTGCTCCTCGGGTTGATCCGGGAAGGAGAGGGCGTCGCCGCGCGGGTCCTGCTCGAACTGGGCGTGGACCGCAAGAAGGTGCGCGAGGAGACGCTGAAGCTCTTGGGAGGGACCCCATCCGTGTCGCAGCCCGAACGCGAAGGGAAGGTCGAGACCCCGGCCTTGAATCAGTTCGGCCGGGATCTCACGGCGCTGGCCCGCGAGAACAAGCTCGATCCGATCATCGGACGCGAATCGGAGATCGAGCGCGTCATCCAGGTGCTCTCGCGGCGCAAGAAGAACAACCCGATTCTCATCGGCGAGCCGGGCGTGGGAAAGACCGCGATCGCCGAGGGTCTCGCCGAGCGGATCGTGGAGAACCGCGTGCCCGAGACGCTGAAGGACAAGCGCATCGTCACGCTCGATCTGGCGGCCGTCGTGGCCGGCACGAAGTACCGCGGCCAGTTCGAGGAGCGGCTGAAGGCCGTCATGAACGAGATCCGCGAATCGAAGGACACCATCATCTTCATCGACGAGCTCCACACCATCGTCGGCGCGGGCGGCGCGGAGGGGGCCATCGACGCCTCCAACATGCTGAAGCCGGCGCTGGCGCGCGGCGAGCTCCAGTGCATCGGCGCGACCACGCTCGACGAGTTCCGCAAGTACATCGAGAAGGACGGCGCCCTCGAGCGCCGCTTCCAGCCGATCATGGTCGACCCTCCCTCGGTGGAGGAGACGATCGAGATCATCAAGGGCCTGC
Organism: Candidatus Eiseniibacteriota bacterium; assembly: GCA_035716005.1. Classification (GTDB taxonomy): domain Bacteria; phylum Eisenbacteria; class RBG-16-71-46; order SZUA-252; family SZUA-252; genus SZUA-252. Next base: position 46,047 of record DASTKG010000152.1, on the reverse strand, counting down.
GCGACAAGTACGAGGCGCATCACGGCGCCAAGTTCACCGACGACTCGATCGTGGCGGCGGCCCGTCTGGCCGACCGCTACATCAACGACCGATTCCTCCCCGACAAGGCGATCGACGTGATCGACGAGGCCGGCGCCTGCGCTCGCCTTTCGGTCTCCGCGATCCCGACCGAGGTCCGCGACCTCGAGAAGAACGTCGAGGAGGTGGCGAAGGAGAAGGAAGCCGCCATCCAGCAGCAGGAGTTCGAGAAGGCGGCCCGGCTCCGAGACAAGGAGAAGGAGCTCCGCGCCAAGCTCCGGGAGCACAAGAAGTCCTGGAACGAGGTGAAGCACGACACGCAGATCACCGTCGACGTGGAGATGATCGCGTCGGTGATCTCGCGCATGACCGGCATCCCGATCAACCGGATCGAGGAGAAGGAGTCGGCGAAGCTCCTCCGCATGGAGGAGGAGCTGAGGAAGTGGATCGTCGGGCAGGACGAGGCCGTGGCCGCCGTGTCGCGGGCCATCCGCCGCAACCGTGCCGGGCTCCGGGATCCCCGCCGCCCCATCGGCTCCTTCATCTTTCTCGGGCCCACGGGCGTCGGGAAGACGGAGCTGGCGCGCGTTCTGGCGCGATTCCTCTTCGACGATCCCGACGCGCTCATCCGCATCGACATGTCGGAGTACATGGAGAAGTTCTCGGTGTCGCGCCTCATCGGCGCGCCTCCGGGCTACGTGGGGCACGAAGAGGGCGGCCAGCTGACGGAGAAGGTGCGACGGAAGCCCTATTCGGTCGTCCTCCTCGACGAGATCGAGAAGGCGCATCCCGACGTCTTCAACATCCTCCTGCAAGTGCTGGACGTCGGCCAGCTGACCGACAGCCTGCGGCGCAAGGTCGATTTCAAGAACACCGTGCTCATCATGACGTCGAACATCGGCGCCCGGCAGATCAAGGGCTCGCGAAGCCTCGGATTCTCGGAGCGGACCGAGGAGTCGACCTACGGCACGATGAAGAACACGATCCTCGAGGAGCTGAAGCGCTCCTTCAATCCGGAATTCCTGAACCGGATCGACGAGGCCATCGTGTTCCACCCGCTCTCGCGGGTCGAGATGGTCAACATCACGCGAATCCTCATGGAGCAGGTCATCGACCGGCTGCGCATCACCGGCGTGAAGCTGACCTTCGAGGACGAAGTGATCGACTTCCTGATCGAGAAGGGCTTCGACGCCGCGCTCGGCGCGAGGCCGCTGAAGCGCGCCATTCAGAAGCTCATCGAGGATCCTCTCTCGGAGCACGTCTTGCGCGGGCAACTCAAGGAAGGGAGCGAGGTGCGAGTCGGCCGAAAGGGCGACGAGCTCACGTTCGCCTCTTGACGCAGCCGGCGTCCAACCATCGTCCCCTCGAAGCGGCCCGCAGGGCCCCGACGCCACGCGCCGGGGCCCTCGCGGGAACGCTCGTTTTTTTGCTCGCCTTTGGCTGGATCGGGCCACTCCGAGCGCAGGAGATCGGGGCCCCGGCGGATTCCGTGGGCTTTCCGAACGCGGCGGTGACCGACAGCTCGGGTCTCGGCGAGCCGCCGCCGGCCGCCCCCGCCGTTCCCGAGGCCGTTCCCGAAGCCGCCCCGCCGGGCAGCGCGCCGATCGCGGCCGTCAAGGCCGCCGGCTTCGCGAACGTCGACTCCCTCGTCATCCTCCGCACGTTCGGGCTCAAGACGGGGGACCCCTACGACCGGAAGAGCGTCTCCGAGGGCGTGCGCCGCCTCTACGCCACGGGGCTCTTCACCGACGTCGACGTGGTCGACGAGCCCGTCTCGGGCGGGATCGCTCTCCTCGTCCGCGTGCGCGAGCGCCCGCGCCTCCAGGGAATCTTCTTCGCGGGGAATCAGAAGATCGAGGAGAAGACGCTCAAGGAGAAGATCACCGTGGCGGACGGCCAGCTCCTCGATCCGAACCTCCTCGAGCTCGACTCGCGAAAGATCTCCGACGCCTATTCCGAGGAGGGGTACGCCCGGGCGCGCGTGACCGCGAAGACCGATTCCATCGGCCCCGGGATCGTGCGCGTGACCTTCATGATCATCGAGGGCACGAAGCAGAAGGTCCGCGCCATCGAGATCCACGGCTCCCGGGTCTTCCCGAAGGGGGACCTGGTGGGGGCGATGAAGAGCCGGATGCCCGGTTTTCTGAAGTCGGGGACCTACAAGCCCTCGCGCGTCGAGGAGGACATGACGGCGCTCCGTCTCTTCATGCGGAGCCGGGGCTATCGCGACGCCGAGGTCGACTCGATCCGCCCCGCCGAGATGGCGGACGGCAAGGGGGTCGTCCTCCACGTCTACGTCCGGGAGGGCCCGCGCTATCGGTTCGGCCGCATGTCGTGGTCGGGGAACACCGCCGTTCCCACGACGGCTCTGGAGTACGTCACGACCTGCGTTCCGGGCATTCCGTACGACGAGACGAAGGTCCAGAAGACCCTCCAATCCGCCTACGAGCTCTACCAGGAGACGGGGTTTCTCTTCCTCTCCATCGACCCGAAGTTCAGCGATCGGGACACGATCGTCGACATCGACTTCACCGTCCAGGAAGGGCAGCGGTCGCGCGTCGCCGACGTGCGCATCACGGGGAACACGAGGACGAAGGAGAACGTCATCCGTCGCGAGGCGATCGTCCGTCCCGGCGACATCTTCCGGCGCTCGGCGCTCATGCGGTCGCAGCGGGACATCTTCGGCCTCGGATACTTCCAGGACGTCCAGGTCGACTACCAGCCGACGGGGGACAGCGCCGACATCAACCTGACGCTGAAGGTGCAGGAGAAGCAGACCGGGACCGCGAGCGCGGGCGCCGGCTACTCGAGCCAGTCGGGGCTGACCGGCTTCCTCGAGCTCGGGCACAACAACCTCTTCGGGAACGGACAGACCATCTCGATCCGCCTGGAGCGCGGCGGGCGCCGCCGCGACCTCCAGCTCTCCTTCACCGATCCCTGGTTTCGCGACAACCCCATCACCCTCGGATTCGACATCTTCAACACGAACCGGGCGCTCGACTTCTACAACCGGCAGGACGTCGGCGGAGGCGTCCGGGTGGGCCGGCCCCTCCCCTGGCCCGATTACAGCCGCGGCGTCATCGGGTACGACCTCCGCGACGTGAAGCTCGACGAATTCGACCCCTTCACGCTCAACGAGCCTTCGGACCTGACCCGCCTGCGCGTCACCAAGTGGCCCCGCCGGGTCAGCAGCGTCAACCTGACCTTCACGCGGAACAGCACCGACAACCCGTTCAATCCGAACCGGGGGTCGAGGCTGACCTGGGGGGTGACCCTGGCCGGCGGACCCCTCGGCGGCGTGGAGAATTTCACGAAGCAATGGGTCGAAATGCGGAATTACTCGCGCCTCCACCGCCCCTTCACCCTCATGCTGCGGGGGAAGGCGGGGTTCCTGGCGGGGGGCACCGTCCCCGACTACGAGCGATTCCGGCTCGGAGGGACGACGGCCGACTACCTTCGGGGTTATACGGACTACTACGTGGTCCCCAGGGCGAACATCACGAAGGACGCGCTGGGTCGCGTGGTCGACCGGTACCCCGGCGGAAAGAGCATGCTGGTCCTGACCACGGAGCTTCAGTTCCCCATCGCGGAGCCGTTTCGGGGGCTCTTCTTCTTCGACGCGGGAAACACGTGGAACTCGACCGGGGACCTGGACCTCGGCGACCTCCGGAAGGGGGCTGGGATCGGGTTCCGGATGGAGATTCCCGCGCTCGGACGCGTGGGATTCGACATCGGGTACGGGTTCGATCGGGAGGAGGGGGGCGCTTGGCAGACCCACTTCCAACTTGGCAACACCTTATGAGGCAAGGGGTTAGAAGATGACTCGACACTCTCTTGGGGGTGCGCTAACCTGGGTGACGCTGGTCATGGTCGGCCTAGTCGTCGCGCCCCAGTGGGCGCGGGCGGAGGTGAAGATCGCCTTCATCGACTCGGACCGGATCTTCAGCGAGTACTCGAAGACCCAGGAGGCGCAGGCTGCCTTCAATCGGGAGGTGCAGGAGTTGTCCCGCACCGCCCGCGAGAAGAAAACCGAGATCGACGACCTGCAGCGGAAGCTGGACCAGCAGAGCCCCATGCTGAGCGAGGCGAAGCGGGACCAGCAGACTCAGGCGCTGCAGCAGAAGATCAGCGAATACGAGTCCTTCATTCAGAAGAACTGGGGCCCCGGCGGGGATATCTCGAAGTTGAACGAGGACTATCTCCGGCCGATCGTCGACCGTGTCCATCGAATCGTCGCCGATATCGGAAACAACGAGGGGTACCAGCTGATCCTCGACGCCGCGGATGGGAACGTCATCTACGGGGACAAGACGCTCGATCTGACGGATCGCGTCCTGACGAGGCTGAAGGAGGAGGACGAAGGAAAGGTCCCGGCGGCGGGAAGCGGGACTACGGGCGGAGGCTAGCCCTGGGACCGCCGAGTACCGCGTCCAGCGAGACGCGAAGGGAGCAAGCGATGCGCGTCACTCTGGACACCGTGGCCAAGGCCATCGACGGCGAGGTCATAGGCGACGGTTCGATCGAGATCACCGGCGTCGCCGGCATCCGGGAGGCCCGGGAAGGGGAGTTGACCTTTCTGGCCAACCCTCGATACGAGAGCTACCTCGGAGAGACCCGCGCCTCGGCCATCATCGTGGCCGAGAACCACCGCGTCACCGAGAAGGCTCTCATCCGGAATTCCAACCCCTACCTCGCGTTCCTGAAGGCGGTCTGCTTCTTCCAGGGGGAGTCCACTCCGCCGGAGCCGGGGCTCCACGCCACCGTCGTCCTCGGCGCGCGTGTCGACATCGACCCGAGCGCGTCGATCGGACCGCACGTGGTCGTGGAAGCGGGCGCGCGAATCGGGCCCCGGACGCGGGTCGACGCGGGCTGCTTCATCGGCGCCGCGTCCCTCGTGGGCGCCGACGCGCACCTCTACCCGAACGTGACCCTCCGCGAGGGATGCGAGCTGGGGGATCGCGTGATCGTCCACTCCGGCAGCGTGATCGGGAGCGACGGCTTCGGCTTCGTGCGCGACGGCGATCTCTACCGCAAGCTTCCACAGGTAGGGAACGTGGTCGTTGAGGACGACGTCGAGATCGGCGCCAACGTCACGATCGATCGCGCCACCACCGGGACGACCCGGATCGGCGAGGGGAGCAAGATCGACAATCTCGTCCAGATCGGCCACAACGTCCAGATCGGCACGCACTGCATCATCGTGGCCCAGGTCGGCATCTCCGGCAGCACGGAGGTCGGCGACCACGTCGTGATCGCCGGACAGGTCGGCATCGTCGGGCACATCGAGATCGGGAGCGGCGCGCAGATCGGCGCCAAGTCCGGCGTCTCCAAGTCGATCAAGCCCGGCGAGCGCGTCTTCGGCGCCCCGGCGCTGCCGGTCGGCCAGGCGAAGCGGATCGAGGCGAGCATTCGAAACCTTCCCGCGCTGATCTCGACGGTCCGTTCGCTGAAGCGGCGCGTGGAAGAGCTCGAAGGCGGACAGGGCGGGGGCTCCGCCACTTGAGTCATCCTCATCAGCGCACCCTGGGGCGCGCCGTCGCGTACGACGGCGTCGGGCTCCATTCGGGAATCCCGGCCCACATCGAATTCCGCCCCGCGCCTCCCGGCACCGGCGTTCGCTTCATTCGCACCGATCTCCCCGGCGAGCCGGAGATCCCGGTGGCGCCGCGCTACGCGCGCGCCGACATGGATCAGATGCGGCGGACCATTCTCAAGAACGGCGAGGCCGAGGTGCACACCGTGGAGCACGTTCTCGCCGCGGTGGCGGGCCTCGAGATCGACAACATCGTGATCGCGGTCAACGCGGCCGAGCCCCCGGAGCCGCCGGACGGAAGCGCCACGGCCTACGTCGCGCTCTTCCGGGAGGCGGGCATCGTGGAGCAGGGCGCGCCGCGCCGGTACTTCAACGTGTCGGAGACGGTTCGGCACGAGGAGAACGGGGTCGTCCTCGCCGCCTTCCCGTTCGACGGGCTCCGAGTCACCTTCACCATCGAGTACCCGAACGCATACCACGGCACGCAGCACGCCACCTACGACATCACTCCCGACGTCTTCGAGAGGGAGATCGCGCCCGCCCGGACCTTCGTCCTCGAGCGCGACGTGGCGTATCTCCGCGAGAAGGGGATGATCCTGGGCGGATCGCTGAAGAACGCGGTCGTCGTGAAGCCGGACGGCGTGATGAACGAGGGAGGCCTTCGCTTCGAGGACGAGATGGTCCGCCACAAGATCCTCGATTTCCTCGGCGATCTGAGCCTTTTGGGACGTCCCGCGCGAGGCCACTTCATTTCCATCAAGTCGGGGCACGCGAGCAACGTCCGATTCGTGCAGCGGCTGGCGGCCACCGAGGCGGCGGCGGGCGTCCTGCCCGTCGGATCGAACGGCACGGGCGCCGTGTCTCTCGACATCACCGCGATCGAGCGGATCATGCCGCACCGCTACCCGTTCCTCCTCGTCGACCGGATCCTGAGCCTCGAGGCGGAGCGCGTGGTGGGGATCAAGAACGTCACGATCAACGAGGAGTTCTTCATCGGGCACTTTCCGGGGCATCCCATCATGCCGGCGGTGCTCATCGTGGAGGCCATGGCGCAGTGCGGCGGCGTGCTCCTCCTCAATCGGGTGAACAACCCGAAGGACAAGCTGGTCTATTTCATGGGAATCGACAACGCGAAGTTCCGAAAGCCGGTCCGGCCTGGCGATCAGATCCGGTTCGAGCTGAACTTGCTTCGCATGAAGCAGCGCATCTGCAAGATGGAGGGGAAGGCCTACGTCGATGGAGACCTCGTCGCGGAAGCAGAGCTCCTATCCAGCATCGTTGACCGGAATTCCTGAGGTCGACCGCCACACGGGGACGTGGGCGCAGCCGATCGGGACCGTCGTCCCGCTTCCGGACCCGCGCGACGCGCGGCCGCGCATTCACCCGACGGCCATCGTGGAGCGGGGCGCGGAGCTGGGGCCGGGCGTGGTGATCGGGCCCTTCACCTACGTCGGCCCGCACGTCGTTCTCGGGGAAGGCGTGAGCGTGGGGCTTCACGCCGTCCTGGAAGGCTGGACCACCGTGGGCCCCCGCTCCCAGATCCACCACGGCACGGTGATCGGCAACATTCCCCAGGATCTCAAGTTCCGGGGCGTCCCGACGAAGGTGATCGTCGGGGCCGACACCACGATTCGCGAATACGTCACGATCCACGCGGCGACGGACGAGGGCGAGTCGACCATCGTCGGCGACCGGGTCCTTCTCATGGCCTATACCCACGTCGCGCACAACTGCCGCATCGGGAACAACGTGATCCTCGCCAACGCGGTGAATCTGGCGGGGCACGTGCGCGTCGACGACTACGCGATCATCGGCGGGCTCACGCCGATCCACCAGTTCGTGGCCATCGGCGCCCACTCGTTCGTGGGCGGGGGCTCGCGCGTTCCTCAGGACGTGCCTCCCTTCGTGAAGGCGGCGGGGAACCCGCTCCGCGCGTGCGGACTCAACAGCGTCGGCATGGAGCGCCGCGGCATTCCCGCGGAGGTCCGGATGGAGCTGAAGCGCGCCTACCGGATCCTCTACCGCTCGCAGCTGAACCTGACGCAGGCGCTCGACCGCATCGTCTCCGAGCTGAAGCCCTATCCGGAGGTCCACGAATTCGTGGAGTTCATCCGGAGTTCCGAGCGGGGCATCGTGCGGTGACCGAGCTTCGGGCCGGCGTCGCGGGGCTGGGCCACCTCGGCTCGCATCACGCGCGCGTCTGGTCCCGGGTCGGCGGAATCGGTTCGGTGGCCGCGTTCGACCCCGATCCGGCCGCCGTGGAGCGCGCCCGGGCCGCGATCCCGGGTCTCCGATTCGCGGCCTCGTACGAGGAGCTGCTCGAGCGTTCCGACGTCGTCTCCATCGCCGCGCCGACGCCCGCCCACGCCGACCTCGCGCTTCGCGCGCTTCGGGCCGGACGGCACGTGCTCGTCGAAAAGCCGATGGCCGCGGCGCCGGAGGAGGCGGAGGCCATGCTCGGGGCGGCCCGGTCGGCCGGCCGCGCTCTCCTCGTCGGACAGATCGAGCGATTCAATCCCGCGGTCATGGCCGCGCTTCCGCATCTCGCCAATCCCCGCTTCATCGAGGCCCACCGTCTCGCGCCGCCCGTCCCGCGCGGCATCGACGTCGACGTCGTCCTCGATCTCATGATTCACGACCTCGACCTCGCGCTCCTGGCCACGCGCTCCCACATCGTCGAGACGCACGCCGTGGGCGTCCCCGTGCTGACCGACAAGGTCGACATCGCCAACGCCCGCCTCGTCTTCGCGTCGGGATGCGTGGCGAACATCACCGCGAGCCGGATCTCGCGGGAGAAGATTCGGAAGATCCGCTTCTTCGACCGCGCGTCGTATCTCTCCATCGACTGCATGAACCGCACCGTCGAGGCCTACACGCTCGCGCCGGCGCAGCCCGGCGCCGCGCCCGACGACTGGATGCGCCGCATCCGGCCGCTCGCCGTCAAGGTCGGCGAGACCGATCCGCTCGAGAGCGAGCTGACCCATTTCCTGGCGCTCAGGAACGATCCGGAGCGCTCGTGGGAGGAGTGCGCGACCGCGCTCGAGGCGCTCCGGGCCGCCGAGGCGATCGGGCGCATGGTGTCCCGCTCCCAGTTCGACCCGGCGAGCCTTCCGGTCTGAAGCTCCCACCCCTCATCGTCTCGGCCGGCGATCCCTCGGGCGACCGGCTGGGCGCCGCGCTGTTGAACGCGCTCCGCGCGAAGGGGGCCGAATTCGAGGCCCACGGGATCGGCGGCCCCGCGCTCCGCGAGGCGGGTCTTCGCGCCGTGGCGCCGATGGAATCGATCGCGGTCATGGGTTTCGCCGAGGTTCTCACGCACCTCGGCGCGATCCGACGGGCGCGCGACGGCGTCCGCGCTCTCCTGGTGCGCGAACCGGACGCCCTCTTCCTGCCGATCGACGCGCCCGGCATGAACCTCGGCCTCGCGCGCGACGCGCGCCGCCTCGGCCGGCGCGTGGTCTACTACGTCTGTCCCCAGATCTGGGCATGGGGCTACGGCCGCGTGGCGCGCCTGCGGGAGGACGTCGACCTGACGCTCCTCCTCTTCAAGTTCGAGGAGGAAATTCTTCGGCGCGAGCGCGCGGCCGCGCGGTGGGTCGGCCACCCGGCCGGCGCGCTCGGGCCCGATGCCGCGGCCCGCGAAGCCGCGCGCGCCTCCTTCGGCCTCGCCCCGGGCGAGCGCCTTCTCGCGCTCCTTCCGGGGAGCCGCCGCGGCGAAGTCCACCGCCATCTCGCCCCCATGCTCGCCGCCGCCGCGCGCCTCTCGCCCGACGGCGCGCTTCGCGTCGTGGTGAGCGACGCGGGCAACGTCGAGGAGGCGAAGCGGGCGTCCGACGTGGCGGCCCTTTGGGCGAAGGTCGGTCCCGCGACGCATCGCGGCCCGTCGGAGCCCCTCCTCCGCGCGGCCGACCTGGCGCTCGTCGCGTCGGGGACGGCCACGCTCGAGACGGCCGCGCTCGGCGTGCCGCTCGTCCTCGTCTACCGGACCGGCCGGATCAACTTCGCCATCGCCCGCCGGCTGGTGAAAGTGCGGCGCATCGGCCTCGTGAACATCGTCCTCGGCGAGGACGTCGTGCCCGAGTGCGTCCAGGGGGGCGCGACGGGCGCGGCGATCGCGGCGGCGGCGGCGCCCCTGCTCGCGAACCCCGCGGCGCGCGAGAAGCAGCTCGCCGCGTTCGCGCGGCTCCCCGAGATCCTGGGAGGCGCCGGCTCGGCCGCGCGGGCGGCGGACGCGATTCTCGAACTCGTGGCGGCGCCGCGCGGCGCCGCGTCCGCCCGATGAGCGCGACGCTGGGGCTCTACCGGGCCCTCACCGGCGCCGTCGGCGCGGTCGCGGTGCCGGTCGGGCGCCGTGTCGCGCGGCCCGGGTCGCCCTGGCGAGGGCGCTGGGGGAGAATCGAGGGACTCGAACTCGCCGCGGGAGGGCCGTGGATTCACGCCGCCTCCTTGGGGGAAGCGCTCGGCGCCCGCTGCTGGGGCGAGTCGCTCCTCGCGAGCGGCTACCGCGCGCCGATGCTCGTCACCACGCGAACCCTCGCCGGGCTCGAACGCGTGCGGCGCGAGTGGAAGGAGCGCGCGGTGGCGTCGATCGCGCCGATCGACTTCCCGCAGGCGGTGCGGCGCGTCCTGGACGAAGCGTCCCCGATGCGCCTCGATCTCCTCGAGACCGAGCTCTGGCCGAACCTGCTCGCCGAGGCGCATCGCGCCGGCGTTCCCGTCGTCGTGGTGAGCGGCACGGTCTCGGCTCGAACCGCGTCTCGCCTCCACGCCCTCGGGCTCGGGGGCCGCGCGCTCTTCGGCCCGCTCCACGTCCTGGCCCAGAGCGAGCGGGACGCCGCCCGCTACCGTGCGCTCGGCGTCGCCGCCGAGCGCTGCGCGGTGATCGGCGACGTGAAGGCCGACGCTCTGGCGGCCCCGGAGGGAGCGACGCCCGATCTCGATCCCGCGTCGCGACGGCTCGTCGTCTTCGCCAGCGCGCGCCCGGGCGAGGAGGAGGCGGCCGTGGCGGTCGCGCGGACGCTGGCCGCGCGCTCCGACGCGGCCCGATGGCGCTACGTCGTGGCGCCGCGCCACGAGCGGGCCGCGGGCGAATTCAAGGAGGCGCTCGCTCGCGCCGGCTTCCGCTGCGACGTCCGGCGGGAGATGCACCGCGCGGGACCGGGCACGACGGTGTCGGAATGGTCGACGCGGCTCGGTATGGGGCCGACCTCGGCGGCGGATCCGGCGCACGGGACCGCACGGAGCGTGGGGCTCCTCGTGACGAAGGGGGAACTCGCGGAGCTCTTCGGGGGAGCGCGTGTCGTCCTCGTGGGAGGGACCTTCGCGCCGTGGGGCGGGCACAACGTGCTCGAGCCCGCCGCGCACGGCGCGCCGGTTCTCGTGGGACCGCACCACGCGGACGTCGAAGCGGGCGTGGCGCTCCTGGCGTCGCACGGCGGCGGATCGGCCGTCCCCGACGCGGCGGGCGCCGCGGCGACGCTCGGCGCATGGCTCGACGAAACCTCCGGCGCGCGCATCGCGGGCGCGCTCGCGGCGGCCGCCGCGGCGCAAGGCGCCTCGCGTCGCGGCTTGGACAAACTCGCCGAGTGGGGGCTCGTGCCTTGACGCCGGCCGCGAGCGCCAAGGGCGGGCTTCGTCCCTGGGTGGAGTCGGCATGGCGCGACGAGGGAGGCGGCGTCGCGACGTGGCCCCTTCGTCCCCTGTCGCTCCTCTACGCCGTCGCGGCGGGGACGGCGCGCTGGTTCGCGGCGAGATCCCGCCGGCCGCTCGCGGGCGTCACCGTGATCGCGATCGGGGGGCTCGCGGTCGGCGGGGCCGGGAAGACGACCCTCGCCCGGTGGGCCGCGCGGGAGTCCCTGGCTCGAGGGCTACGGCCCGCCATCCTCCTCCGGGGGCATCGCTCCGAGGCGGCCTCCCGGGCGCCTCGAGTCGTCTCGCGGGAGGAGGCGGGAGCAACCGGGGCCGCCGACCGTTTCGGCGACGAGGCGATCGCCCACCGCGCGGCGCTGCCCGAGGGAGTGCTCGTGGTGGTCGGGGCGGATCGATTCGCCGCGGCGCGCCTCGCGCGGGACGAGGGCGCGGACCTCGTCCTTCTCGACGACGGCTGGGAGCAGGGGCGCCTCGCCTGGGACTCGCTCTGGGTTGCCGTCGATCCGCGCCGCCCCTTCGGGAACGGCTGGACGCTCCCGGCGGGACCGCTTCGGCGTCCACCCTCCAATCTGAATCAGGCCAACGCGATCGTGGCGATCGCTGAGGATTCGGGTGAAGTCGACGAACCGATCGCTCCGGAGCTCCTCGTCGCGGCGGGGGAGCGGCCCATCGTTCGCTTCGCCCGTCGAGTCGAGTCGTGGTCGGGCGCGTCGGGAAGCGCCGGCAGCGGCGCGCCGGGCGGTCCGATCCTCCTCGTCTCCTCCGTGGGCGACCCGGATCGATTGGAGAGGTTCGTGAGGGGCGCCGGGCTCACGCCGGTCGAGCACCTGGCGTTCCCCGACCATGGAACCTGGGACGGCGGCCGCGTGGCGCGCGCCGCCGCGGCGCTCGCCGCTCGCGGTGCCGCCACCCTCGTCGTCACCGACAAAGACGCCTCGCGGGCCTCGCTCCTGGGCGACGTGGGGCTCCCGATCCGGATCCTCGCCACGGGGCTCTCCCCCGTGGACGACCCGGCGCCCCTCCTGGCCGCCCTTCGATCCCCCGGGGGTCCCATGGCGGCCGGCGCCCCGATCGGCTAGGCTGGAAGCCCATGGCCCCGAAGCCCGTCCGCGGTACGAAGCGCCCGCTCGCGTCCCCCCGCCTGTCGCGGGGGCGAAACGAGTACGAGGCCGACGTCCTCGTCATCGGGAGCGGGATCGCCGGGCTCTCGGTCGCCCTCCACCTCGCCGAGACGGTCCGGGTTCTCGTCGTCACGAAGGTCGACGCCGAGGAGTCGAACACGAACTACGCGCAGGGAGGGATCGCGGCGGTCCTGGGAGACGACGACCGCCTCTCGCTCCACGAACGCGACACGCTCGTCTGCGGCGCCGGGCTCTGCGATCCCGAGTCGGTCCGCGTGCTGGTGGAGGAGGGCCCGGGCGAGGTTCTGAGGCTCCTCTCCCTCGGTGTCCGCTTCTCGCGCGATCCCGAGCAGCGGGGCCGGCTCGCCCTCGGACGCGAGGGGGGCCACTCGCGGCGGCGCATCGTCCACGCGCAGGACCGCACCGGGCACGCCGTGGAGAAGACGCTGCTCCAGATGGCGCGCGCCCACCCCAGGATCGAGCTGCTCGAGGATCACATCGCCGTCGACCTGATCCTCGAGTCGAAGCATCTCGAGGGCCGCCGCCGGGCGCCGTCGCGCGACCGCGTCTGGGGCGCCTACATCCTCGACCGCGCGTCGGGCGAGATCCGCGTGGCCGCCGCGAACGCCACGGTGCTCGCCACGGGCGGCGCGGGGAAGGCCTACCTCTACACGACGAACCCCGACATCGCCACCGGCGACGGCCTCGCGGCCGCGTACCGGGCGGGCGCGTCGGTGGCGAATCTCGAGTTCATGCAGTTCCACCCGACCTGCCTCTTCCACCCGGAGGCGAAGTCGTTCCTCATCTCCGAGGCCGCCCGCGGCGAGGGGGCCACGCTCCTGACGACCGACGGGAAGCCGTTCATGAAGCGCCACCACCGGCTCGGCGACCTCGCGCCGCGCGACGTGGTCGCGCGCGCGATCGACCACGAGATGAAGCGGCGGGGCGACAAGTACGTGCTCCTCGACATGGCGCGCCTGGGACGCCGCGTGCTCGAGCGGCGGTTCCCGCACATCACGCGCCGCGTCCTCGAATTCGGCTACGACATCTACCGCGATCCGATTCCCGTCGTCCCCGCGGCGCACTACCTCTGCGGCGGCGTCGTGACCGACCTCGACGCGCGCACCGACCTTCCAGGGCTCTGGGCCTGCGGCGAGGTGGCGTGCACGGGCGTGCACGGCGCGAACCGGCTGGCGTCGAACTCCCTCCTCGAAGCGCTCGTCTTCGCGCGGCGCGCCGGCCTCAGCATCCTGCGCCGGCTGACCGACGAGCGGCCGCGGCGCGCTCCGCACCTGCCGCGCTGGCGCTTCAACGGCGCGGTGAAGCCGAAGGAGCAGGTCATCTTCGACCACAATTGGGATGCCGTGCGCCGCATGATGTGGGACTATATGGGCATCGTTCGAACCGACGAGCGATTGGCGCGCGCGGTGGAGATGATCGCCGTGTTTCGCGATCAGTCGGAGCGCGACTACTGGCGGTACCGGCTCGACGCCGATCTCGTCGAATTGAGGAACATCACCCTCGTCGCGGAACTCATGATCGCGTGCGCCCGGCGGCGAGCGGAGAGCCGGGGGCTCCACTACAACGTGGACCACCCTCGCACCGACGACCGGCGCTTCCATCGCGACACCGTGATGCGCCGCGGCCGCGCGCGCTGACGTTCCGATGGATCTCGAAACCGCCATTCTCGACGTCGCCGAAAAGCACGGCCGCTACCGCCCGGCGGCGTACCACTTCACGCTCCAGGCGGTTCATTACACCGTCGACCGCGCGCGCCAGGGCGAAGGGGGCCACCGGCACGTGACCGGCCCCGAAGTGCTCGACGGCATCCGCACGCTCGCGCGCGTTCGCTTCGGCCCCATGGCGAAGACGGTCTTCGATCAGTGGGGCGTTCGGCGCACCGAGGATTTCGGCGAGATCGTCTTCCAGCTCGTCGAGGCGGGGATACTCGGCAAGACCGAGGAGGACCAGTTGAGCGATTTCTCGCGCGGGTACGATTTCGAGCAGGCGTTCGTGCGCGACTACGATTGGCTCGACGGCTTCGCCCCCCCTCGCGAAGGATCGGCGTAGGCTCCGCCGCGTGAGGCCCTCCCGCTCCTCCCGCTCGTCCGGCCGGCCCACGCCGCTCTTCCGGCTGCTCGGCTATCTCCGGCCGTACCGCTTCCGGCTCGTCGTCACCTCGCTCCTGATCTTCGGATTCGCGCTCTCGAGCGGCGTGACGATCGGAATGATCTCCCCGTTCATGAAGGTCCTCTTCACGCCGCGCCACGTCGCGGGAGGCGCGCCCGCCGCTCCGGGAGCGACGGCGGCGACGACGCCCGCCCCGGTGGTGCCGCCGCTCCCGGGCATTCCCCCGCAGGTGGCCGACATCGTGTCGGCGACGCCCGGCCCGGCGGCCCCGGCTCCGGCTGGAACGGCCGAGGGCGGAATCGCCGCGCGGGTGAACGCGAAGAAGCAGAACCTCAGGACCTGGTTCGAGCACTTCTTCCTCACGGGCGATCCGCTTCGGTCGCTGACGCGCATCTGCCTCGCGCTCCTCGCCGTCTTCCTGGTGAAGAACCTCCTCGACTACCTCCAGAGCGTCCAGACGGTCTGGATCGAGCAGGCCGTCACGCGCGACATGCGAAACGAGGTCTACGGGCACCTCCACCAGCTCTCCCTGTCGTGGTTCCATTCGCGCCGGTCGGGGGCGCTCACGTCGCGGCTCACGAACGACATTTCGCTCGTGCGGGGGGCGCTGGCCGCGAGCTTCAGCAACCTCGTGAAGAGCATCTTCCTCCTCGCCGTCTGCCTCTTCTGGATCTTCTGGACCTCGTGGCGCCTGGCGCTCCTCTCGTTCCTCGTGCTCCCGCCCTCGATTCTCCTCATCGTCTGGCTCGGCAAGAAGCTCCGCCGCCGCAGCACCATCACGCAGGAGCGGATGGCCGACCTGAACGCCATCCTCCAGGAGACGCTGTCGGGCATTCGCGTGGTGAAGGCCTTCTCGATGGAGGGGTTCGAGCAGCGGAAGTTCGGGCGCGCGGCCCAGGATTACTTTCGGGCGTTCGTCCGCCAGCGCCGGCTCGGCGCCATGGCGGGCCCGCTCTCCGAGTACCTCGGCGTCGTGGCGACGGTGGCCGTGCTCTGGTACGGAGGCCACGAGATCCTGGTCAACCACGCCATGGAGCCGCAGCAGTTCTTCATCTTCCTCTTCGCCATGCTCCAGCTCATGAGCCCCCTGAAGGCCCTGAGCAACATCAACGCCACGCTGCAGGAAGGCCTCGCCGCCGCGGAGCGGATCTTCCGCATTCTCGACACGCCGGCCACGGTGACGAGCAAGCCGGACGCGCGTCCGGCGCGCCCGGTCGCCGACGCCATCGAATTCGATCGCGTCGCCTTCCGCTACGGCGTCGACGGCGACGTCCTCCACGACGTCACCTTCCGCGTCCCGGCCGGCTCGATGGTGGCCCTCGTCGGCCCGAGCGGGGCGGGGAAGTCGACGCTGGTCGACCTGGTCGCGCGCTTCTACGATCCGACCGCCGGCGCGATCCGCGTCGACGGATGCGATCTGCGCGACCTCGAGCTCTCCTCGTGGCGGCGCATGCTCGGAGTCGTCACGCAGGAGCCGATCCTCTTCAACGACACGGTCGCGAGCAACATCGCCTACGGCGTCGAGGGGGCCGACGAGGAGTCGGTGCGGCTCGCGGCCCGCGCGGCGAACGCGGAGCGCTTCATCCTCGACATGACGGAGGGATACCGGACGAGGATCGGCGATCGCGGCGTCCGCCTCTCGGGCGGAGAGCGCCAGCGGCTCGCCATCGCCCGCGCGATCTTCAAGAACCCGCCGGTCCTCCTTCTCGACGAGGCGACGTCGAGCCTCGACTCCGAGTCGGAGCTCCTCGTTCAGGAGGCGCTCGAAGCGCTCTTCCACGGACGGACGGTCTTCGTCATCGCGCACCGGCTCTCCACGATCCAGCGCGCCGACCGGATCGTCGTCCTCGACCAGGGCCGGATCGTGCAGACCGGGACGCACGAGGAACTCGTGTCGGTGCCGGGTCTCTACCAGAAGCTCCATCGGCTCCAGTTCAGGCTGGCCGAGCCGGACGGCGCCGCGCGCGACCGGGCCGGCTGATCGAATGACCGCGGGGCCCGCGCTGGTCGTCCGGCTCTCCTCGCTGGGCGACGTGATTCTCGCCGCGCACGTTCCGTCGCTCCTTCGCGCGGCCTCGCCGGGACGCCGCGTCCTCTTTCTCACGAAGGAGCGCCACGCCGACATCCTCCGCGGACATCCCGACATCGACCGCTTCTACGTGCTCGAGGATCGGAGCGGCGATCCGTCCGCGCCGGCGCCTCTCGGCGTGAAGGGAACCGTCTCGGACGTGCGCTTCGCGCTGCGGCGGGAGCGGCTCGAGACGATCTACGACCTGCAGCGGAACGCGCGCTCGGCCGCGGCCACGGGCTCGGTGGCCGAGGCGAGGCGCGTCCCGTTCGAGAAACACGGAATCCGCCGCCGCCTCATGGTGCACGCGCGCTGGCTCCGTCCCGCGCCCCTGCCGCCGCTTCTTCGCCGGTATCGGACGCTGGCGGGGCTTCCCGAGACGGCGCCGCTCCGCCCCTGGCTTCGCGACGCGCTCACGGAACAGGAGCGCGCGCGGGCCCGCGAGCGGGTCGCCGTGGCCGCCGCGGGCGGCTTCATTCTCGTCGCTCCCGGCGCCCGCTGGGCCACCAAGCGCTGGCCGGCGCGCCACGCCGCCGCGCTGGGGGAGGCGACCGAGCGGACGTGGGGCCTCCGCGCGCTCTACGCCGTCGGTCCCGGGGAGAGCGCGGCCGCCCGCGAGCTGGCCGGCGCCCTCGGCGCGGGGGGCGAGGCGAGAGTTCTCTCGCTCGGCATTCGCGAGGCCGCGGCCGTCGCGTCGCACGCGCGGGCCATCGTCTCGAGCGATTCGGCCCTGCTCCACTTCGGACCCGCCCTCGGCGTGCCGAGCGTCGGCCTCTTCGGCAGCACCGTCCCCGGCTTCGGCTTCGCGTCGGGCGAGCCGCGCGACGCCGTCGCCGAGATCGAGCTGCCCTGCCGCCCCTGCGACGTTCACGGCAAGGATCGCTGCCCGCTCCGTCACCACGCCTGCATGGAGCGTCTCGGGCCGGCGCTGGTGGTGGAGCGGCTCGCCCCGCTTCTGGACGAATCCGAGGGGGCCGGCCGGGAGGCTCGCGGATGAGCGACCTCGTCCTCATCACGGGGCGCGATCCCGAGGGGCTCGCGCGCGCGGCGTCGGCCGCGGCGGGCGAGGCGATTCCGTGGGTGGGGGAGGACGATCCGCGCGCCGATTCCGCCACCGTCTGGTTCGCGAGCAGCGCGCCGTCTCACGCCCGAAAGGCGATGCCGGCGCTTCGCTGGATTCATTCGGCGTGGGCCGGCGTCGACCGCTGGCTCGATCGGCCCGAATGGCGCGAAGGCGTCCGCCTCACGCGCACGGTGGCCGACTTTCCCGAACGGATCTCCGAGTACGTCCTCGGTTACCTGCTCGCCCAGGAGCTCGGCGTCGCGCGCGCGGGCCGGCAGCAGTCGGAGGGCCGCTGGGAGCGCTGGGTGCCGGGGTCGCTCGCCGGGAAGACGATCCTCGTCGTCGGGCACGGCGCGATCGGGCGCCGGCTCGCGGGCGTGGCTCGGGCCTTCGGGATGGAGACGCTCGGCGTTCGCCGCGGTCCCGTGACGGCGGAGGAACGGGCGGAGGGCATCGACACGGCGGAGGCGCTGGCCGCGTTCCTGCCTCGCGCCGCGTTCGTGGTGAACCTGCTCCCCTTGAATGCCGAGACCGAAGCCTTCTGGAACGCATCGCGTTTCGCCCTCTTCGCGGAGGGCTCGGTCTTCGTGAACGTCTCGCGGGGCCGCTGCGTCGACGACCGCGCGC
This sequence comes from Candidatus Eiseniibacteriota bacterium, assembly GCA_035716005.1. Taxonomy (GTDB): domain Bacteria; phylum Eisenbacteria; class RBG-16-71-46; order SZUA-252; family SZUA-252; genus SZUA-252. Next base: position 27,838 of record DASTKG010000152.1, on the reverse strand, counting down.
TCCTGGAGGCGCTCGAGCGGGGCCGGCCCGCGCGCGCGCTGCTCGACGTCTTCCGCGAGGAGCCGCTTCCGCCGGAAAGCCCCTACTGGGCGCATCCACGCGTCCTCGTCACGCCGCACGTGGCCGGGCTCGGGAGCGCCGAATCCGAAGGGAGAGCCTTCGGGGAGAACTGGCGCCGCTGGAGGGCGGGGGAGCCGCTCCGCCACGTGGTCGACCGGACCCGCGGCTACTGACCTTTCGTCTACCTGGAAACCCCTTGATTCCGGGCGGTTGGGCGGCATAATCGCTCACGATAGACCCACGCTTCAGCCAACCCACCTCTCGTCGAGGAGATCGACCGTGCCGCTCCAAACCACTCCGGAACCGACCGTGAGTCACGATACGATGTGGGGCATTCAGAAGCCCTCCGCCGCCCCCGGAATCAAGTTGGTGACGGTCCCCGTTCCATCCGTCGGGCCCAAGGACGTCCGGATTCGCGTCACCGCCTTCGCCATCTGCGGGACCGACCTTCACATCTTCGAGTGGGATCCGTGGGCCCAGTCCCGCATCAAGCCGCCGCTCGTCTTCGGGCACGAGTTCACCGGCGTCGTCGAATCGGTGGGATCCGACGTGACGCTCGTGAAGCCGGGGGACCGCGTGACGGGCGAGACGCACGTCTACTGCGGGCTCTGCTACGCCTGCCGCCGCGGCCTCGCGCACCTCTGCCAGAACGTGAAGATCCTCGGGGTCGACCGCCAAGGTGCCTTCGCCGATTTCGTGGTCATTCCGGAAGGGAACGTCTGGAAGCTCCACCCCGACATTCCCGAGGAGATCGCCGCCGTCCACGATCCGCTGGGGAACGCGGTCCACACCGCGCTGGCGGGCCCGATCGCGGGACTCCGCTTCGCCGTCTTCGGCTGCGGACCGATCGGCTGCTTCTCGGTCGGCATCCTGAAGGCCTCGGGCGCCTCGTGGGTGGCCGCCATCGACAAGAATCCGCTCCGCCTCGAGCTGGCCGAGAAGATGGGCGCCGACCTCCTCCTGAACGTCGAGAAGGACAACATCGTCCGCTCCATTCTCGACCACACGGACGGGCGCGGCGTCGACGGAATGCTCGAGATGTCGGGACACCCCCAGGCGTTCCGCGACGGCTTCGACGCGCTGGCGAACGGCGGCCGCGTCTCGCTCCTCGGCATTCCCTCCGCGCCGCTCGAGATCGACGTCGCGAAGGAGATCATCTTCCGGGGCGCGACGGTGCAAGGGATCAACGGCCGCGTCATTTTCGACACCTGGTACCGGATGGAGGCGCTTCTCCTCTCCGGGAAGCTCGACATCCGACCGGTCATCACGCACGTTCTCGGCTGGTCCGACTTCGAGAAGGCGGTCGAGCTGCAGCGCACCGGCAAGGCGGGGAAGATCGTGCTGAAGAGGGATCACCCATGAACGCCCCCACGCCGGCGCCGGCGAACACGGCGGCGAACCCGCTCCAGTTCCTGGACGACGCGCTCCAGGAGATGAAGCGCGAGGGCCTCTACCGGTCGCTTCGAATCCTCGACGGCGAGCAGAAGCCGCACGCCCGCTTCGACGGCCGAGAGGTGATCAACCTCTCGTCGAACAACTACCTCGGCCTCACCACGCACCCGAAGCTCCGCGACGCGGCGCTCCGCGCGGTGAAGGAGCTCGGCGTCGGCTCCGGCTCGGTCCGCACGATCGCCGGCACGATGGATCTCCACATGGAGCTCGAGCGGCGCATCGCCCGCTTCAAGAAGACCGAAGCCGCGGTCGTCTTCCAGAGCGGCTTCACCGCCAACGCGGGGACCGTATCGTCCGTGCTCGGGAAGGAAGACCTCATCCTCTCGGACGAGCTGAACCACGCCAGCATCATCGACGGGGCGCGTCTGAGCCGCGCCGCGATCAAGGTCTTCCCGCACCGCGACGTCGCGGCGCTCCGGCGGCTTCTGGAGGAGACGAAGGACGTGAAGCGGCGGCTCGTCATCACCGACGGCGTCTTCAGCATGGACGGCGACGTGGCGCCCCTCCGCGACATCGCGGCGGCCGCGCGCGAACACGGGGCGATCATGATGGTCGACGACGCGCACGCGAGCGGCGTGCTGGGGCGCGCCGGGCGGGGCACCGTGGACCACTTCGACATCCACGGCCAGGTCGACATCCAGGTCGGCACGCTCTCGAAGGCGATCGGCGTGCTCGGCGGCTACGTCTGCGGATCCAAGTCGCTCATCGAGTACCTCTATCACCGGGCGCGGCCCTTCCTCTTCAGCACGTCGCACCCGCCGGCCGTCGCGGCGGCCTGCCTCGCGGCCTTCGACGTTCTCGAGGAGGAGCCGGAGCGGATCGAGCGGCTCTGGTCCAACACGAAGCGCTTCAAGGCGGGTCTCGCGAAGCTCGGCTTCAACACCGGCATCAGCGAGACGCCGATCACGCCGATCATCGTCGGCGAGGCCGACATGGCGATGCGCTTCTCCGACCGGCTCTTCGAGCGGGGCGTCTTCGCGCAGGGAATCGGCTTCCCGACGGTGGCGAAGGGGAAAGCGCGGCTCCGGACGATCGTCACCGCGACCCACACCGAAGCGGAGCTCGACCAGGCGCTCGATCTCCTCGGAAAGACCGGTCGCGAGCTCGGCGTCGTCGGGTAGCGACGTCGGGGCCGTGGAGCCACGACCCCTTCTCGTCCGGCTGCCGAACTGGCTCGGCGATCTCGTTCTGGCGTGGCCGGTCGTCGAGGCGGCCGCGCGGGAAGGGGCCATCCTCGTCGGGCCGGCCCCCTTCGAGCCGATCCTCCTCGCCCGATTCCCGCGCGCGCGCTACCTCGCGTGGAGTCGTGAGCGGCGCTACGCCCTCGCCGGCGCCATTCGCGCGGCGCGGCCCCGTGCGGCCCTCCTCCTGACCGAGTCGTTCTCCTCCGCGCTGCTCGCCTTCCTGGCGGGCGTTCCGGAGCGGATCGGCTACGCCGCGGAGGGGCGGGGATTCCTCCTCACCCGGCGCGTGGCGCGCGAGGCGCCGGCGCGATCGACCCCCCGGAGCGCGGAATATCGATCGCTCGCTCTCGCGGCGCGCGTGCCGGCGACGGCGGGGGATCCCGCGCTCGCGGCGACGGAGGGGGAGCGGGCGTCGGCCCGGGATCTGCTCGCGCGGCGTCGCGCGGACACCGCGGCGTCGGCGGGAAGCGCGCGCGCCGATGACGCCGGCTATCTCGTGGTGGCGGCCGGCGCCGCCTACGGCCCCGCGAAGCAGTGGGGCGCCGTGAAGTTCGGCGAGGCCGCCGCCGCCATCGCCGGCGAGAGGGGACTCGCGATCGTGGCCGTCGGCTCGCCTTCGGACCGCCCGGCCGGCGCGGAAGCCGTCGCCGCCGTGCGCGGCGCGAATCAGCCGGCCCTCGACGTCACGGGCGAAACCGACCTGCCGGCGCTGATCGGAATCGTCGCGGGGGCGTCGATCGTTCTCACGAACGACTCGGGCGTCATGCACCTCGCGGCCGCGCTCGGGCGCCCGACCGTCGCGATCTTCGGATCGACGAGTCCGCTCTGGACCTCCGCCTCCGCGCCGTGGGTGCGGAACCTCTACGCGGCCTACCCCTGCTCTCCCTGCTTCCGCCGCACCTGCTCCATCGGCTACGGCTGCCTTCGCGCCATTCCGCCCTCGGCGGCCGTCGAGGCGGCGCGAAGCCTGGCCTCCTGACCGGCCGCACTCGATGGCTCCGCCGCGCGCCACGCTCCTCGACCACGCCTTCGCGCTCCGCCCCCTCCTCTGGATACCGGCCATCGCCCTCTTCGAGGCGGGCCGCGCGGAGGCCGGCGGCGCGGCGCTTCCGCCGTGGGCCGCGCTCCCGCCCCTCCTCTCGCTCCTCGGGATGCTCGGAGCGGTCCACGTGGCGAACGGCTGGCGCGATCGAGCGGGGGATCGGCTCAATCGGAAGGGGGGCGCCGTCGCCTCGGGGGCGATCGGCGCGCCCGCGCTTCTCGCGATCGCGGCGACGGCCTTGGCTCTGGCGGCCCTCGCGGCGCTCCTCTCGCCGGCCACGCCGGCCGTTCGTCTCTCGCTCCTCGCCTCGCTCCTGCTCGGCCTGGCCTACGTCGCGCCGCCGCTCGAGGCGAAGCGGCGCCCGGTCTTCGATCTCGCCGCGCAGGCACTCGGCTACGGCGTCTGCGCGTTCCTCCTCGGGGCCCACGCCTCGGCGGAGGCGGGGGGCGGTTGGGCGTGGATCCGCGTCGCCGTTCCCTACGCGCTCGGCGTCGCCGCGGTGGGGGTCGTGACGATGCTCGCCGATCGTGAGGGCGACGAACGGGCGGGCCAGCGGACGACGGCCGTGGCGCTGGGGGAGCGGCGGTCGGCCGCTCTCGCCCTCGCGCTCGCGCTCCTCACGGCAGGCGCCGGGCTCGCGGAGGGTCGGTGGGCGCCGGCTCTCTGGGGCCTGCTCGCGGCGGCGTGGCTCGGGCTCGGCGAGCCGCGCCGGGCGTGGAATCGCGTCGCCGTGGGACTCCAACTCGCCTTCCTGATCCTCCTCGCGCCTCGAACGCCGATGCCTGTCGCGGCGGCGCTGGCGCTGGGCGCCGCGGCGGCGCTCTACGACCGAAGTCGCGGGGGCGCGGGATATCCGATTCGAGGGGCGGGTGTGGGATCGGAGATGGAGCCGACGGCGGAGACTCCCGTCAGCGGATGACGCGGGTGTAGGTCGTGCCGTCGGTCTGGTAGATGTAGCGGGCCACCACGCGCACGGTCTCGTCGGTCGGGAGGAAGCCCTCGCGGCCGAGCGTGGAGAGCTCGGCCGGGTAGCGGCCGTGCGCGGAACGGTAGGTCTCGAGCGCGATCGTCAGGCGCGCCGCGTCGTTCACCGTCGAGATCTCCGGCGCCGTGTGTCGCGCCGTCATCGCGGGCTCGGACCCGCTGGCCAGCCGCGCCATCAGGGGCGGCACCGCCCAGATGCCGATCGCGATCGATGCCGCGAGGACGAAGCCGCCCACGGCGAGCGCCACGCCGCCCCCCGGCTCGGGCGCCGGTTTCGAGATGGGCGGAGTCGCGAGCGAAGGGCCAAGCTGGGGAACGGCGCCCAGCGAGACTTCGATCATTCCCACTTCGAGGAGATGATGGAGCGCCTCCAACGCCTCGAACTCCACCAGCTTCGATTGGCCGAGGACGTCGCGCAGGGGGCGAAGGCCGTCGACGAGAGGCGCCACGCGCCGTTCCGCGTCGGTCATCTCCTTCGGGGGCGCGGCGAGCGGCTTCGGCCGAAGCACCATGGCCAGGCTGGAGAAGGTCTGCTTGTAGCGCGCCATCTCGTCCATCCGGCGCATGCTCTCCATGAGAAGGCCTTCGGTGTTGAGCCTCACGTTCACGGCGAACTTGGGCACGGTGCGAGCGTCGCCGGAGAAGTTGTACTGGCCCGTCTTCCAGGTGAGGAGCTGGTGGAGCGTGTCCTGGATCTGATCCTCGATGGTGCGGCCGAGGTCGTCGCTCGTCAGGTAGTTTCCGGTGAGGAGGATGTCGGTCAGCTCGCGGCGGCTCTCCAACTCGATCGTCTCGATCTGCTTCAGCTGCGCCTCGGTGAGCCGTCCGGTCTTCACGAGGAACGGCTTCAGGGGGTCCTTCGCGTTCCGGCGCCGGTCGCGCGTCGAGACGATGCGTCCGCCTTCGAAGAAGATGACCGCGACGTCGTCGCCGGCGGTCAGCCTCAGGACGCCCGACTTCTGCTGCACGGCGATCAGCTGGAGGATTTCGGGAAGGCTGAAGGTTTCGAGATTCCCCTGGAGTCCCATGAGTCTCACCCTCGGCGCGAACGCGCCCGGGGCTCCTGGGTTCTCGCGGAGGAGCGGGCGGCGCCGCCGGTCAGCCCGGCCTCGCGGCTGGTGGTGGTGGCGAAGTAGCGCGTCACCGTGATGGCGTAGGTCAGAAGGAAGAGAACGAGGAGCGGGACCCGCTTCATCCAGCCGGGGCCCGGCACCGGAAGCACGTCGAGGCTCGGCACGAGCGCGCCGTTCGGAATCACCATCATGGCGGCGCCGACCATCACGAGGATGGCCGCGAACCCGCTGAGCGCGGCGCCTCGCAGCATCTGGCCCGCGCCGGGCAGGAGGAAGGTGATGACCGCCTGCCCGATGGTCCGGCGGCGGGACGACGTCCGGTCCCGGCTCGTGAGGAGGAGGCGCGTGAATTCGGTCGACTTGAGATCCTTCACCGAGTGGAAGCAATCGTCGCAGAACGCGCGCTGCTGCATCCGGCGGACGCAGCGGCGGCAGACGACCCTCTGGCAGTTGGAGCAGGGGAGCGTGGCGAGGCTCCGGCCCGAAATCTGCCCGATCGCCGCGAAGATGAGGAAGAGCGCGGGAATGAAAACGAGCGTGAAGGGCGCCGCCGGCTGCAGCGAGGCGGCGAACGAGAGATAGCGGTTCCCCTCCAGCGCGGCCAGCCCCCGCTCGGCCGAGTGGCGTCTCGCGAGCGTCCAGAGCTCCTCGGATGGCGCCGACGCGTCCATGACGGTCCGGTTCAGCTGCGGCGCGGTCCACCGGCTGAAATCGCGCACGCGATCGAAGCCGTAGCCGGACGCCTTCGCCTGCTCCCGCGTCGCTTCGCTGAAGAGGAGCTGCTTCGTGTAGACCTGCGCCAAATTGTAGTGGGGCTCGACCGCCGAGGGGTTCGCCGCGGCCGCCGATTCGTACCACTGCCGGGCGCGGTCGAAATCCTCTCGGGCGAAGTAGACGTTGCCGAGATTCGTCAGGATCCATGAGGTCTTGGGACGGAGGACCGCGGCCCGCGTCAACTCCCGCTCGGCGAGATCGAGGTCGCCCCCCCGGCGCGCCTGCGTGCCGAGCGCGAACGCGTAGAGCGCCTCGTTCGGATCGGCGTCCTTCCAGGCGCTCAGCGCGGCGGCCAGATCGGAGTCGTAGCCGCTCTGCTGGGCGCGGTCGACCAGAAGGCTCGGCTCGTCGAGCGTCGGAGCCCCGGCCCAAGGCGCCACGATCGGCATCCCGCCCGCCAGCGCGAGCGTCGAGGCGAGGAAGAGGACGACGAGGAACCACTCCCGCTTGCCGAGCCGGAAGGAGACGAGTCCCGCGTAGAGGGCCGCGGTCGGAACGGCGCCGAGGCCCCAGGCGCAAGGCGCGAGCGCGATGGCCGTCGCGCCGAGCCGGCCCGCGGCGCTCGCGCCCGATCGGAACGTCTCCTGGAGGATATGGATCAGGTGCGGCAGGTGCCGGAGCGCGATCCCGACGATGGCGAGGAGGAGCCCGATCGTCCAGACGAGCGCGACGCCCGTGACGACATTGGCCAGGAGGTGCCGCTGCCAGGGGTAGGCGCGCCCCAGGATCCGGAACGCTTCGCTCCACTCCGAGATCGCGCGGCCCGGCTCCTGGAAGACGAGAAGCCGCGCGGTCGTGAAGTGGGCGTCGGGGAAGAGGGGATCGAACTGAGACGCCGCGTCGAGGAGCCTCAGCGCTTCCGCGGTTTCGCCTCGGCCGGCGGCGGCGAGGGCCGCGCGGTAGCAGCCCTGGGCCGAGGGGAGGTCGCGCGTGATGCCCGCGTCCCACTTGTGCTCGAGGGCGGTCCGGATCTCGTCCGCCGACCAGGCCGCGCGCGCCGAAGCGGGCGATCCGAGGGCGAGAGCGAGGACGAGGGACGGCACGAACGCGGCGGCGCCCACCGCGGCCAGGAGACGTGCGGCGGCACCGAAGAGAAGCCCTGCGGAGGGACGATCACGCCATCGCGCCACGGGCGCACGTTAGGCGCCGGTCAAACGGAGTGTCAAGGGAAATGTCCCTCCCGTGCTATCCTCGTGCGCTCCACATCGACCACCCAGAGACGAGGAAGGAGGCGCGGACCGGGATGAGCGCGGAAGCGACGCGGATCGAGGCCCTGACGGAGAAGATCGGACAGGACGTCCTGCTGGAAGGGTGGCTCTACAACCGCCGCTCCAGCGGGAAGATCGAATTCCTTCAGGTGAGGGACGGCAGCGGCACGGTGCAGTGCGTCGCGGTGAAGTCGGAGCTTCCCGAGGATGTCTTCGCGCGCTGCGCGGCCGTCACGCAGGAGAGCGCCATCCGCGTGCGCGGCTCGGTGCGCGCGGAAAAGCGGGCTCCGAGCGGCGTGGAGCTGACGCTGCGCGATCTCGAGATCGTTTCGGAGAGCCACGACTATCCCATCACGCCCAAGGAGCACGGCCCCGACTTCCTCCTGAACCACCGCCACCTCTGGATCCGGTCGCAGCGCCAGCACGCCGTTCTCCGCATCCGCCACACCGTGGTGCAGGCGTGCCGCGACTTCCTCGACCGCGACGGCTTCATCCTCGCGGACGCGCCCATCTTCACGCCCGCCGCGTGCGAGGGGACGACGACGCTCTTCGAGACCGACTACTTCGGGGAGAAGGCCTACCTCACGCAGAGCGGCCAGCTCTACAACGAGGCGACCGCGATGGCCTTCGGCAAGAGCTATTGCTTCGGCCCGACCTTTCGCGCCGAGAAGTCGAAGACGCGGCGGCACCTCATCGAGTTCTGGATGGTCGAGCCCGAGATGGCCTACGCCACTCTCGACGACGTCATGGTCCTCGTGGAGCGCTTCCTCGAATTCGTGGTGGCGCGCGTGCTGGAGGCGAGGCGGCCCGAACTCGCCATCCTGGGGCGCGACACGGCGCCGCTCGAGCGGGTGAAGGCGCCCTTCCCGCGGCTCTCCTACGACGAGGCGGTCCGCATCCTGAAGGAGAAGGGGCAGCCCTTCGAGGACGGGAACGACTTCGGCGGCACGGACGAGACCATCCTCACCGAAGGCTACGACCGCCCCTTCTTCGTCCATCGCTTCCCGGCCGCCGTGAAGGCGTTCTACATGAAGCGCGACCCGAAGGACGAGCGGCTCTCCCTCTCGTGCGACCTCCTGGCGCCCGAGGGATACGGCGAGATCGTGGGGGGCGGCGAGCGCGAGGAGAGCCTCGATCGCCTCGTGGCGCGCATCGAGGAGCATCAGCTCCCGATGTCGGCGTTCGAGTGGTACCTCGATCTCCGCCGGTACGGGACGGTTCCGCACGCCGGGTTCGGCATGGGGATCGAGCGGACCCTGACCTGGATCTGCGGGCTCGACCATCTGCGGGAGACGATTCCGTTCCCCCGGATGCTGAACCGAATGAACCCCTGAGAGCGGGGATGCCGGGTCCCCGGCGGGTGTCGCGCAGGGGGCGATTTCATGGTAAAATAGGGGTCTGGTGCGACTCCTCGAGCGCCTCGACACCATGCCACCGCGCCAACCCTCGACGCCGGACCTCGGACCGGCCCCACGAAGACGAGTCCCGGCCGGCGGACAGCGCGGTCGATGGGTCGGCCTGCTCGTGCTCCTTCTTCTCGCTCTCGGCGCGCTCGCCCCATCCGCCGCCTCCGCCGGAGCCCGGTCGCTCTACCGCATCCCGCCCCTGAAGGCCGAGCCGCTCCGACAGTTCCTCCGCCTGGGCGTCGACGTCGCCGGCACCGGGAGCGACGGCTCGATGCACGTCTTCCTCGACGCTTCGGAATTCGCCGCCGTCGAGGCCCTGGGCATCGCTCCGCAACCCCTGGCGAGCCGGGGGCCGAACGCCGCCCCGGGCGCCGTGGCCGCGCCGCCCGGCCTGGGCGACTATCACACCTACGCCGAGGCGATCGCCGAGATGTCGTCGTACGTCTCGGCCCATCCCTCCATCGCGCGTCTCGACACCATCGGGATCTCGATCGAGGGAAGAGCGATTCTCGGCGTGAAGATCTCCGACAACGTCGGGAGCGACGAGTCCGAGCCGGAAGCGCTGGTGGTCGGCTGCCACCACGCGCGCGAGCTGATGAGCGTCGAACTCCCCCTCTACGTGATGCGGCGCCTCCTCGACGGCTACGGCGCCGACCCGATCCTCACCTCGCTCGTCGATTCGCGCGAGATCTGGATCGTGCCGATCGTGAACCCCGACGGATACGTCTACGTGCAGAACAACTCGGGAGGGCAATCGGACAACTGGTGGCGAAAGAACCGGCGCCTGAACGGCGACGGCAGCTACGGCGTCGATCTGAATCGGAACTACGGGTTCAACTGGGGCTTCGACGACCTCGGCTCGAGCCCGACTCCCTCGTCGGAAGTCTACCGGGGCGCCGGACCCTTCTCCGAGCCCGAGACCGCCGCCATTCGCGACTTCATGGCCGCGCACGCGTTCCGGGTTTCGGCGTCGTTCCACAGCTACGGCCAGCTCTTCCTCTATCCCTGGGGATTCGCCGCGGTCGACACGCCCGACAACTCCGTCTTCCAGGCATTCGGCGATTCGGTGTCGCTCGAGAACGGGTACCGTTCGGGGAATCCCAAGAACGATGCCATCTACCTGACGAACGGCGACATGGACGACTGGGTCTACGGCGACACCGCGCTGAAGCCGAAGCTCTTCGGCTTCACCTTCGAGCTGAACACGTACGAGCAGGGAGGCTTCTATCCCAGCGACACGCTCATTCCCGCCACCTGCACGCTCAACTGGGGCCCGATGCTCCGACTCCTGCGTTACGCGGACGAGCCGCGGCGAATCCTGAGCCCCGCCCGGACGACGCCGCCGGGCTTCGTCCCGCAGAGCGGCTCGCTCGCGATGCAGTGGAGCGTGCCCGCGCCCGATCCCGCCAATCCACCGGCGCGGCACGACATTCGGAGCATCGAATCCGTTCAGCGCATTCCGGACGACGCCGAGTCCGGGGTCGCCGACTGGGATTCGGTGCGGTTCGCCTGGAGCAGCGCGCGCCGCGCGAGCGGAACCCACTCGTTCTACTCCGGCTCGGGGAATGGCCGCGAGAGCATCCTCACGGGCCGCGCCACGCTCGACGTCGCGCCCGGCGACAGCGTCGTCGTCAACGCGTTCTGGGACTTGGAGACGTACTACGACTACTGGTACGCGGAGGCCTCCGCCGACGGGGGCGCCACGTGGCAGGCGCTCCAGGGAGACCGGACGACCGAGGACGACCCGTTCGGGTACAACCAGGGTTCGGGCGTCACGAGCTCGAGCGGCGGAGTCTTCCTGCGCGCCGCCTTCTCGCTCGCTCCGTTCGCGGGGAAGCAGGTCGCGGTCCGATTCCGATGCCTCACCGACGGAGCCGTCTTCGGGGAGGGGCTCTATCTCGACGACGTGACGCCGACCGCGCGCTACAGCGGGATCACGATCACCGACACCGGGAGCGCGGCCACCGATTTCCTCCTCACGCCGGCGCCCACCTCGCCCGTCAGCTACCAGGTCCGCGCCATCGACGGGGAGGGGCAGCCGGGCCGCTGGAGCGATCGGGCTATCTACACGCCGGGGGTGACCGGCGTCGGCATGACCGCGGTCGCTCGGGCGGGCGACAGGCTCTGGCCGAACGCGCCGAATCCCTTCAATCCGCGGACTCGGTTCCACTTCCGGATCGCGGCGGGCGCGTCCGGCCGCTACCGGCTGGCGGTCTACGACGTCTCGGGACGCCTCGTCTCGGTCGTGGCGTCGGGCCTCGACTCGGGACTCGGAAACGACCGCTCCATCGACTGGGCCGCGACCGGCGCCGGGGGACGGGATCTTCCGAGCGGCGTCTATCTCCTTCGCCTCGAAACGATTCGCGGATCCACGGAGCGGAAGATCACTCTTCTCCGGTAGCCCCCCTCTCCGCCTTTCTGGGGTTGACATCGACTTCGTGCGGCCGTACCCTCCCGATTCCATTTGGCGACTTGGAGTTGCGCCGCCCTTTCGCCGGAATTTCGGGGCGCGTCGTAAATAGCCGGGAATTGCCGCTCCTCGGCCGGGGTAGTACCTAAACGAAGAGCCGCGGAGGCTCTACGCAACGCGGTCGAAACATGGAAGTGATGGCGCAGTAACTTGACAGGCAGCAGGGTGATGGCTAGGCTCGCGAGCGTGAGCCGTAGGATCCGGGCCGGGTGCATCCGGCCGCAGGGGGCGGCGCTGGTGGTCGCCCTTGTCGGGATCGGGTCCTGCGCGTCGCCGGCACCCCCTCGCCAGGAAGCCCCCCCCGCTCCGATCGTTCTCGCCGGAACCGAGTACGCAGCACCGATGCTCCGGGCGCAGATTCTGGCGTTCCGCGAACGCTATCCGAAGGCCGATTCGATCGTGCTTCGCGCGAACGGTTCCGCCGAGGGGATGGAGCAATTGGTGAATGGAGAAGTGGGCATGGCACTGCTGATGCGAGATCTGACCGATCCGGAAGTGGAGGCCGCCGTCACCAAGGACGGCCTGCGCTCGTTTCCGATCGCGTGGGACGGCGTGGCGGTGGTCGTGAATCCCGCGTCGCCGATCGAGCAACTCTCGCGCACCGAGCTCGCCCAGATCTACTCGGGAAAGTCGTCGGCCTGGTCGGCGTTCGGTTGGCGCGCGGGCGGCGAAATCATGGCGATCACCGGGGCCCCGCGGCTCGGTCTCTACGAATTCGGCCAGCAGGCGCTCCTCGCCGATTCCGCGTACGCGACCACGATCTACGCGCTCGACTCGGAGGAGGAGATCGCGCGGGTCGTGGCCGAGAGGCCGAACGCCATCGGGCTTCTCTCGCGTCCCTTCGTCACCGACAAGGTGCGCGCGCTTCGCGTCGCGCCGGCCAAGGGGTTCGCGTACGTTCCGTTCGACCGCGAGCGTCTCCTCGAGCGCCGCTACCCGCTCCTTCGAAGCCTCGCCATCGCCACCCCGAGGGAGCTGCGCGAGAGCGCGGCCGACTTCGTCACGTTCGTGTCCAGCGTCGACGGGCAGCAGATCCTGGCCCGTCACGGTTACGCCCCCGCGACCGTTCCCATCCGGATCGTCCGGACCGTAGAGGAGGGAGAGTGAACCTGCTTCGTTCCCGTGGAGTCCTCGTCTTGATCGCGGCCGCCCTGGCGCTCTCGGCGCCCCTGGCGTTCGCCCTTTCGTCGGGCGACCTGATCAAACAGGGCGTCCAGGCGTTGAAGGACGGCAAGGCCGACAAGGCGCTCGAACTCTTCAGCCAGGCCGAGCGACTCGATCCGAACAGCCCGCGCCCTCACTATTTCATCGCCTCCGCCCTCGAGAAGCTCGGCAAGCCCGACAGCGCGAAGGTGCAGTACGAGGTCGCGCTGCAGAACCAGCCGAAATATCCGGAAGCGCTCACGGGCCTCGGCAATCTCCTTCGCAAGCAGGGGAAGATTCCCGAGGGTACGGCGAAGCTCGAGGAGGCCGTGAAGTACGGTCCGAAGGATCCCGGCGCTCTCTACTCCCTGGGCCAGGCCTACCTGAAGGACAAGCGGTACGATGAGGCCGAGAAGGTCTTCCGGAAGGGGACGCTGCTGAAGCAGGGGCGGGCCCTCTTCCTCGCGGGCACCGCGCTCGCGGTCGAAGGGAAGGGCGACCTGAAGGCCGCCGAGGAGCTCTTCATCCGCGCGCGGGAGACCGATCCCAACAGCCTCCGCGTCCGCATGGATTTCGGCGGATTCTACGACCGGAAGAAGATCCCGGTTTTGGCGGCCCCCGAGTACGGGCGCGCCAGCGAGCTCGATCCGAACAACCCCGAGCCCTACTACCTCTACGGCAAGGCGCTCGTCGGGATGAACGAGTTCAACGCGGGGCTCGCCGCGTTCCAGAAGTCGGTCACCGTCGATTCCACGTACGCGCCGGCCTACCTCGAATCGGGGCGGCTCTTCGCCCGAGCGAAGCGCCCGAGCGACGCGGCCGAGAAGTTCACGAAGTACACGGAGCTTCGCCCGGACGACGTGACCGGTTATCTCGAGCTCGGCAAGGCTCTGAGCGGCAGCCGCGACCGGGGCGACCGCATCAACGCGATCACGTTCCTCGAGAAGGCGAACGAGCTGAAGCCCGATCTGCCCGAGGTGCTCGGCGCCCTCTGCAAGCTCTACACCGAGCAGGGCTCCGACTCGCGCGAGCAGGCCGTGGCGGCCTGCGACAAGTACGTGGCCGTCGCCGACTCCATCGAGCCGGCGGAGAAGCTGAAGATCGGCGGACTCTTCGCCGCGATCCCCGATTCCGGGAAGGCGCTGCCGCTCCTGCGCGCCGCCGTGGAGCAGGACTCGTCGCTCGCGAAGGACGCCAGCTTCCAGATCGGGCTGCTCCTCTTCACGTCGCGCGACTACGGCTCCGCCGTGCCGTACTTCCGGCGCACCCTCGAATACGACTCGACCTTCGTCCCGGCGCTCCTGAACCTCGGTCTCTGCCAGCTGCAGGGAGGCGAGAAGTCGGGCGCGATCGAGACCTTCCGGCGTTCCCTGGCCCTGAAGCCGGACGACGCCCGGACCCTCATCTGGGTCGGGCAGACGCTCCTCACGATGGAGCCCGACTCGCTTCCGGTGGCCTACGAGACGTATCAGGCGGCGATCCTGGCCGATTCGTCGAGCGCCGACGCGCAGCGCGGCGCGGGCCTCGCCCTCCTGCTCATGGATCGCTGCGGCGACGCGGCGCCCTACTTCGTGCAGGCCACGCAGATGGACCCCGAGCACGTTCAGGGGCATGTCTGGCTGGGGCAGACGTACGTGAAGTGCAAGGACCTCGCGCGCGCGAAGGAAGAATTCAACCGGGCGCTGGAGATCGATCCGACGAACCAACAGGCTTCCCAAGGTCTGCAGTTGTTGCGCGATTTTGAAGCGAAACAGCAGGCCCGGGCCGCCGCGCAGGCGGCGGGCGGGCAATAGCGGCACCCGGCGGGCTTGCCGCCGAACCACGTCAAGGAGGCGCGATGAGTTTGGATGTCCGGACCGCGGGAGACGTCACGATCCTCACCCCCAAGGGCATGCTGTTGGGCGGCAAGGAGACGGACGAGCTCCAGGCGAAGATCAAGGAACTGGCCGAGGCAGGCAACCGCAAGCTGCTCATCAATCTGGGGCAGACGACGTTCATGAACAGCGTGTCCCTCGGGGTGCTGATCGCCGGGCACGCCACCTATTCGAAGCGCGACGCGAAGCTGAAGCTTTGCGCGGTGGACAAGAAGATCCAGAGCATCTTCGTCGTGACGAAACTCTCCCTCGTCTTCGAGGTGTTCGACGAGGAGGCGGAGGCTCTCGCGAGTTTCAAGTAGCCGGAAGGAAGGGTTGCCGGTCGCGGCCCCGCTGGGGCATACTCGTCGGTCGGTTCGCCCCCCAAACCTAATTCAGGAGGACTTCGAAGTGAGACAGGGTTTGTTCGTCACCATCCTCGCGGTGGTCGCGCTCGGGATCGCGATCGTGATCTTCCAATTCCTGCCCGAGTACATCCAAAAGGGCGGCCCGCTCGTCGCGGGGCTCATCATGCTCTCCATCATGTCGGTCGCATTCGTGTTCGAGCGTCTCTTCACCCTGTCGCGCGCGAAGGGGAAGGAGCCGGCTCCCGTCTTCATGAAGAAGGTCCGCCAGAAGATCGACGCCCTCGACATCGACGGCGCCGCCGAGCTCTGCGCCAAGCAGCGCGGCTCGCTCGCGAACGTCCTTCGCGCCGGCCTCGACCGCTACCTCGTCGTTCGGGGCGCCCCGATGGATCGCCAGCAGAAGATCCAGGAGGTCCAGAAGGCGATGGAGGAGGCGAACATGCTCGAAGTGCCGCTCCTCGAGCGGAACCTGATCGCGCTGGCGACGATCGCTTCGATCGCCACGATGGTCGGACTTCTCGGGACGGTCATCGGGATGATCCGGTCGTTCGCGGCCCTCGGCACGGCCGGATCGGTCGACGCCGTGAAGCTCGCCGTCGGTATCTCCGAGGCCCTCATCAACACGGCCGGCGGCCTCTTCGTGGCCATCTTCTCGATCGTTCTCTACAACGTCTTCACGACCATGATCGACAACTTCAATTACGGCATGGACGAGGCGACGCTCGAAGTCATCGAAGTCCTGGCGATCAAGGAAGCAGGCAAGTAAATGTCCGCAAAGAGGATGAAGCGGGTCGGCATCAAGATCGACATGACGCCCATGGTCGACGTCGCCTTCCTGCTCCTGATCTTCTTCATGTCGACCTCGCAGTTCGATCCGCCGCAGAAGGCGCCGATCACGCTCCCGGACAGTCACTCCAATCTGAAGGTGCCGGAGTCGGACGTCCTGGTCCTCGCGATCGACAAGGATTCGCGGCTCTACTGGCAGCTCGGCAAGAATCCGCAGCAGGACACCGACATGGCCAGCCTCGAGCAGTTGGTGATCGATCAGCGGCGGCGCAATCCGCGGCTGCGCGTCGCCATCAAGGCGGACAAGGACAGCGACTACGGCGTGATGGAAGACGTGATGGCCACCATGCAGAAGACGAATACGATCACGTTCAGCCTCGTCACGGAGCTCCTGAAGAGCGAGAAGTCCGCGCTCGTTCACTAGTCCCTCCGTTTCGTTCGAGAGGAAGCGCCACCGATGGGTGCGGTAGACACTCCAGAAGCAAAAGGCGGTAAAAAGAAGGGCGGGCTGAAGAAGCGCTCGGCGAAGCGCATCGGCGTCAAGATCGACATGACCCCGATGGTCGACGTCGCGTTCCTGCTCCTGATCTTCTTCATGTGCACCACCGTTTTCCGGAAGCCCCAAGCGCTCGAGATCACCCTTCCGCCCGATCCGAAGGCGAAGGTCGAGATCGCCGAGTCGAACGTGATGACGGTTCGCGTCATCGCGCCAGCCGACAAGGCGCAGGATCGCGTCCGGGTGTTCTGGGCGATCGGGAAGAACGCGTACGCGGAGTCGCAGTGGGGCGATCTGAGCAAGCTATTCAAGGAGCAGGGGAAGGCGAATCCGAAGCTCGTCGTCCTCGTGAAGATCGACCGGGCCGCGAGATACAAGTACATGGTCGATCTCATCGACCAGCTGCAGTTCGCCGAATTGA
Source organism: Candidatus Eiseniibacteriota bacterium (assembly GCA_035716005.1). GTDB lineage: Bacteria > Eisenbacteria > RBG-16-71-46 > SZUA-252 > SZUA-252 > SZUA-252. The sequence continues at coordinate 11,118 of DASTKG010000152.1, read as the reverse complement.
ACCGCTTCTCCCTGGCTCCGCTCGAGCCGAAGGAGAAGGCCGAAGTGGAGGCGCTCTAATGACGGCCGCGACGAGCACTTTCGATCGCGTCCCGATGGGGGCGGCCGACCTCAAGGCGAATTCGCAGCGATTCCTGCGAAACGCCATCCTGATTTCGTGCGGGCTCCATCTGCTGCTGATCGGGATCTACGTGGGAAGCACGTACATCAAGCCGAAGGACGAGGCCGAGTACACGGGGCGCGTCATCCGCATGGAGACGCTCCCGGCTCCGCCCCCGCTCTCGTCGGCTCCTCCACCTCCCGTGGTCACGCCGGTGATGGATGTCGCGAAGCCGACGATCGGTATTCCGACGCCCGTGCCGGACGCGCAGGCCCCCGAGCAGACGATCATGACGCAGCAGGAGATCGCGGCGTCGATGGCGCCGGTCGGGTTCGGATCCGGAAGCGGGAAGGACTCCCTCGTCATCGCCGCCAGCGACGATCTGCCGCAGCAGGGCGAATTCGTCTACTACGAGGACGAACCGGTTCCCGTCACCACGGTGCAGCCGGCGTATCCCGAATTCGCTCGCGAAGCGCAGATCCAGGGTAAAGTCGTCCTGCACGTGCTCGTCGGGAAGGACGGGCGCGTCAAGAACGTGAAGGTGGCGAAGGGCGTCACGGGCCTCAACGATGCGGCCATGGACGCCGTCAAGAAGTGGGTCTTCAAGCCGGCCTTGAGCAACAACAAGCCGGTGGCCGTCTGGGTGGAGGTTCCCGTAGACTTCCACTTCTAAGAAGCAAGCGACCAGCGACTCCGCCCGCCGGAGTCGCTGCGCGCCGGAATCCCCCCGCCCCCCTTCGAGCCGCCGTATCGGCGGTGCCGTCGCCGGGACGAAAAGGGGATCGATATGTCCGGCATCCTGCTGCGCAGCCCGTTTCGCTCCATTGCCTCCGCGGTGATCGCCCTTCCCGGCGATCCCGCGACGGGGCACGCCCGCCGCGCCCCGACCCTCTCTCTCGCTCTCTCGGGCGGAATCCACGCCGCCGCGCTCGCTCTCTTTCTGATCGCTTCGGCGCGTTCGGGCGGAGAGGACCTCCTCGCGCGCCCGATTCGTGTCGTCCTGAGTCCGCCGATCGACGTGCTCACGCTCGAGCCGCTGCGATTGGATTCGGGTTCGTCGGGGCGCGCCGCGGACCGGGGGACGCCCGAGCCGGTTCCTCGCCAGGCGCTCCCGGAGGATCGCGATTTCGACATCGTGACGCCGTCGCTTCCGATCGACGGCACGAAGCCGGTCGGGGGCCCATCGGCGGGCCGAAACGGCGGGGGATCCGAGCCCGCGCTCGTCGCGGGAGGTGGAGCGGAGCCGGGCGATTCGGACGTCCCGTCCCTCTACGAGGACCCGCCCGTCCCCATCGTCGCGCCGGAACCGCACTACCCCGAATGGGCACGGGAGGCCGGAATCGAGGGGCGCGTCGTCGTGGAGGCGCTCGTGGCGCGCGACGGGCGCGTCCTGAACGTCCGGGTGAAGGAGGGGGATCGGAACCTCTCGGAGGAGGCGGTGAAGGCCGTGCGGGCCTGGAAGTTCCGTCCGGCCCGTTGGAACGGCCGGCCGGTCGCCGCATGGGTCGCGATCCCGATTCTCTTTCGGCTCCACTAGCCGGGTGCCGGCATGGACGCCGTCGGGACCGGCGGGAGGGCCTTTTCGTTGACAGGCCCGGAGCGGGAGGAATAGCCTGAATGGTCATGCGTCCGCCCGGCAATCTCTCTCGCCGCAATCTGTTCCGGGGCATCGTCGCCCTCCTGGCGGCGTCCATCGCCATCCCGGCCGCGGAGGCTCTCGCGCAGGGGCGCGTCCCGCACGAGAGCGGACTGATCGAGCTCTACTGGACCGGGGGCGTCTTCATGCACCCGATCCTCCTCTGCTCCGTCGTCGGCCTGGCCCTCATCATCGAGCGCGCGTGGTTCTTCGCGAGGGCGAGGACCGACTCGCGGCGACTCATGAGCGAGCTGCTGCACACGCTCCAGGACCAGGGGCTCGACGCGGCGCAGCGCATGCTTCACGCGCGACGAGGGCCGATCGCGGCCGTCCTACACTCGGGGCTGGCGCGCGCCAAGCGCGGACCCGAGGCGGTGGAGAAGGCGATCGAGAGCGCGGCCTCCATCGAGATCGCCGTGCTCGAGCGGGGGCTGATCTGGCTCGCGACCGTCGCCAACATCGCCCCCCTGCTCGGATTCCTGGGAACGGTGTCGGGGATGATCCACGCCTTCGAGGCGATCGCGGCGGCGGAGGAAGTCTCGGCGAAGCTCGTCGCGACCGGCATCTACGAGGCGCTCATCACGACGGCGGCTGGGCTCATCGTCGCCATCCCGGTTCAAGCCGCGCACAACTACTTCGTCTCCCGCATCGACAAGTTCGTCATCGACATCGAGGAATCGGGGGCCGAGCTGATCGATTCCCTGACGACGCACTCGAAGCAGTGGGAAAACTTTCTCACGACGATTCACGCTCCGGGCGCCTCGGCGCCGCGCTGAGCCCCGAGATCCGGACTAGCCACGCATGAAAATCGCCCGACGCCGCTCGTCGAATCCCGAGATATCGCTCGTCTCCACCTCCGACGTGGCGTTCCTGCTCCTCATCTTCTTCCTCTCGACGGCGGCGCTCAACGTGGAGCGCGGTCTGCTCCTCGATCTCCCGCGCGCGGGGGACGTCCCCGCCGAGATCGCCGCGTCGCGCCTCGTCACCGTCGAGGTCGCCGCGGACGGGGCGTTCTCGCTCGACGGGAAGCCGGTCACGCAGGAGGAACTCCGCGCCGGACTCTCGTCGCGGGTCGTCGCCGCGCCGGACGCCGTCGTGCGGCTTCTCGTGGCGTCCGCCGCGCCCTATCGGGCGTTCGTCACGGCTCTCGACCAGGTGAAGCTTTCGGGCGCGCGCGAGCTCTCCCTCGAGACGGGAGCCGGGGCGTGAAGTTCAGGCGCCGCGTTCGCATCCACCCGGCGATTCCGACGGCTTCCATGGCCGACATCGCGATGCTCCTCCTCATCTTCTTCATGAGCACGTCGATCATCCGGTCGCGGGAGGGGACCGCCGTGCGGCTTCCCGGCGCGACGGCGGGGCAGCGCATCCGCGCGGAGGAGTCGATCCGCGTCTCGATCGGACCCGAGGGGCGAGTCGCCTTCAACGACGCCGCGGTGCCGCTCGCGTCGGTCGGTTCGCGGCTCGCCGAGAAATTCGCGCGGCGTCCCGGCCTCGTGGTCGCGCTCTACGCCGATGCGCGAACCCCCTATTCCGTCGTGGCGGCGGTCCTCGACCAGATGAAGGCGGCGCGCGCGCCGCGCGTGACGCTGGCGACCACGCGTCGTGGCGGTCCATGAGTCCGCTCGATCGCCGGCCTTCGCTCAGCCGGAACTACTACCGTCGCGTCCGGAACGCCTTCATCGTCGCGGGGGGGATCCATGTCGCGGCCTTCCTGGCGGCGCCCCCCTATCTTCCATCGCCTCCGGTGATGCGCCCCGATCCGATCCGCCTCCTCCCGGCGGCGCATGGCTGGGGCGGGGCGACCATCGAGCCGATACCGGTCGCGTCGTCCGCCGTGTCGGCGCGCGCCGGGGCGGGCAATCCGCGGGCGTCCGTGCTGGCGGGCGTGCTCCAGTCCGCGAGCGGACGGGAAGGGGAGGTGCGGAGCGAGCAGTGGGCGCCCCCGGCGGCCCAAGGGACGGGCGAGGGCGACGCGGGCGTCGTGGCGGGAGGCGCCGGGGAGGAATCGCCCCCCACGTACTACGGTTACGACACGCCGCCGCGCGCCGTGCGGACTTTCGAGCCCGACTACCCCTCGATGGCACGGGCCTCGGGATTCGAAGGTACCGTGGTAATCAACGTCAACCTCGACGAGCATGGCGGGATCATACGTGCGTGGGTGGCCTCCGCCAGCGCCCCGGAGACGCTCATCGCCTCGGCGCTCGAGGCCGTCTATCGTTTCGACTTCTCGCCCGGACTCCTGCGCGGCGTCCCGGTCCGTTCGACCGTGGCGATTCCGTTTCGTTTTTACCTGAACAAAACCAGTTAATACAATGGGGGGCAATACGATGAATGTCGACTTGGTCGAGTCCGGCGGAGCGCCGGAGGCGAAGGGCCCCAACGAGTTCGCCACGCTCGGATCGATCTTCGTGAACCCGAAGGCGACCTTCGAGGCGATGGCGGAGCGCCCGCGCTTCGTCCTGGCGCTCGTGCTGGTCGTCCTGGCGATCACCGCGATGACGATCCCGATCTTCCAGTCGGGGGTCGTTCGGGACGAGACGATCGCGAAGATGGAGGCGAAGGGAACCCCCGAGGCGCAGGTGGAGGCGACCGCCAAATTCTTCGACTCGCCGGTGGGGCTCGCCATCAGCCTGGGCGGAAACGTCGTGGGAGTCCCGTTCGCGCTGCTCGTGACCGCGGGGATCCTCCTCTTCATGGGAAACCTGATGCTCGGCGCGAAACTCCGGTTCCCTCACTATCTGAGCGCCGCGGTCTACGGGTCGACCGTGGGACTGATCGATCACGCCGTCCGGACCGCGCTGATCGTCGCCAAGCAGTCGATGGACGTCCGCCTCGGCCTGGGCAACCTCTTCGGGGACGATCTGCCGTTCATGGGCCGGGTGCTCGACTCGATGACCGATCCGCTCCTCCTCTGGGGGACGGCGATCACGGCCCTCGGCGTGGCGGTCTACGCGAAGAAGGGCTTCGGCTTCGGCGCCATCGTGGTTCTCCCGACCTTCATCGTCACCCTGCTCCTCTCCGCGATGCGATAGGGGGCGGAAACCCGATGGGGGAGTTCGACGTATGAGTACGAGAAGCACCTGCCGGCCCGTCGGCGCGAGGGCCGTTCCAACGATCGACGAGTTCGCTGACCCGATACCCCCGAGACGGAGACCTTTCATGCGCTTCGGCAATCGTTCCACGCTACGAGTCCTCGCGGTGCTGGGCGCCTCGCTCGCCCTCGCCGCCGCCTCTCCGGCCGCGGGCGCCGAGGCCGACAGCACGGCCGCCCCGACGGGCGCGGCCGCCACGGCCAGATTCACCCCCGACTCCTCGATGGCGGCCGTCACGATGCCCACCGGCGGCGAGATCTGGTCGCTGGCTCGCTGCATCGACGAGGCGCTGAAGCAGAACAGCGACGTCCGGGGCGCCAAGGCCCGCACGGCGCAGGCCAGCGGCGGCGCTCTCGGCGCCTGGTCGAACATTCTTCCGTCCGTGACGACCGCGGCCGGCTACACGGAGTCGAAGCCCGACAAGGCGGGCTCGGTCCGAAGCCTCGACGTCATCACGCCGACCGACACGGTTACGTATTTCGGCAACGTGACGAAGCAGAATTTCGGCTCCATCTCGGCATCGGTCGGGATGAACGTGCTGAACATTTCGGCGTGGTCGCAGAAGAAAGAGTTCGATCAGCGGAAGCAAAGCGCGATCCACGGCGAGTCGGAAGCGCGGAACAACGCCGTCTTCAACGTGAAGCAGCAGTACTTCAACCTCGTGAAGGCCCACCGGCTCGCCTACGTGGCGCGGGAGTCGGAGAAGCTCTCCCGCGACGAGGAGACGAGGGCGGAAGCGCTCTTCCAGGTCGGCAGCGTCGCGCGCGGCGACGTCCTGAAGGCGCGCGCCCGGCGCGCGACGACGCAGCTGACGCGGATTCAGGCGGAAAATCAGGTCGAGATCCAGCGGCAGCGGCTGAAGCAGGTGATCGGCGTCGAGCTCAGCACGTCGCTCGACGTGGACCCGTCCGTCCAGGACTACCAGATCGCCCTTCCCGACTCGGCGGCGGTCATCGCGCAGGCGCTCCGCTCCCGGCCGGCGCTCTCGTCGGCCAAGGCGGCCGAGGACGCGGCCCGCACGAGCCTCCTCGGCGCGAAGTCGACCCGCTTGCCCGTCGTGAGGGGGTCGGTCGACGTGGAAAGGGTCCGCACGGAAGAGGATCTCGAACTGACGGGATTCGGCGACCTCAGCCAGGATCGCTACTCGACGCAATGGAGCGGCTCGCTCCGCCTCTCGTTCCCGATTTTCACCGGATTCGCGACGGAAGGAGACATTCGCTCCGCCAAGGGCGCGCTTCTCGAGCAGGAGTCGGCGCGGCGGCAGTTGGTGCTCGACGTCTCGGTCGAGGTGCAGCAGGCATGGCTCCTCCTGAAGGAGGCGATCGAGCGCGTCTCCGTGGCGCAGGAGGGCGTCGCGTCGGCGGAGGAAGACCACAAGTTCTCGAAGGGACGGTACGAGCTGGGCGCGGGGACCTACCTCGACCTGCTCACCGCCGAGGTGGGCCTCCAGAATCAACGCCAGCAGCTGGTCGAGGCGGCGGCGGACGCGCGGGTCGCGGAAGCGGCGCTCGAGCGGGCCATCGGGGAGCGGCGCTACTAGCGCCGCGGGGGGGCCATTCATGAAAGGCCGGACCAAGGCCCTCCTCATCGGAGGGGGAGCCCTGTTTCTCATCGCGATCGTCGCGGTGAACGTCACGAAGTCGTCGGGCGGCAAGACGGCCGTTCAGGTGGGGGAGGTCCGGAAGGGGCCGATCACCTCCACGGTGCGCGCGCCGGGGCGGATCCAGCCCGAGACGATGGTGAAGATCAGCGCGGACGTGCCGGGCAAGGTCGTCAGGCTCGCCGTGAAGGAGGGAGACCGCGTGAAGCGCGGCCAGTTCCTCCTGCAGCTCGACGACACGCAGTACCGGGCCGAGGTGGCGACCACCGAGGCGGCGCTGCAGGCGGCGCGCTCGAATCTTCGGCAGGCCGAAGCGGCCTTCGCGCAGAGCGACGCGGCCCTGAAGCGGAAGGAGAGCCTCTACGAGCGGAAGCTCCTCTCTCCCGAGGAGCTCGACATCGCCCGGTCGGCGCGCGACAGCGACAAGGCGCGGCTCGACGCGCGGCGTGAGGACGTGGCCCAGGCCACGTCGAGCATCGTCATCCAGCGCGACCGGCTCAAGAAGACGCGCTTCGACTCGCCCATCGACGGCACCGTGACCCAGCTCGCGATCGAGGCGGGGGAGATCGTCGTCACCGGAACGATGAACAATCCGGGGACCGTGATCCTCACGGTGGCCGACCTCCGTCAGATGAAGGTCGAGGCCGACGTGGACGAGACCGACGTCTCCTCGGTCACGCTGGGGCAGAAGGCGAAGGTGACCATCGACGCGCTTCCCGACACCTCGCTCGCGGGGCATGTCACGGAGATCGCGAACTCGCCCTCGATCGAGAATGCCGGCGGGCAGGACCAGCAGACGAATTTCCTCGTCGACGTGATGATCGACACGCCCCCGGCGATGCTGCGTCCCGGGATGACCGCCGACGTCGAGATCACGACGGCCAGCAAGGACAGCGTCCTCCTCGTCCCCATTCAGGCGGTCGTCGTCCGCACCCCCCAGGAACTCGTGCCGATCGCGAAGCGCGGCGCGAAGAAGAAGGGCGCGAAAGCCGACTCCGCCGCGGCGAAGAGCGGGAGCGGGAGCAAGGAGGAGATGAGGGGCGTCTTCGTCATGGGGAAGGACGGCAAGGTCGCCTTCCGGAAAGTCACGACCGGGATCTCGAGCGACACCGACTACGAAGTGCGGGGCGAGCTTCGGCCCGGGGAGAAGATCGTGACCGGGCCGTTCCGCGTTCTCAGGACCCTCAAGCCCGAGCAGAAGGTCCGCGTCGAGGAGCCCAAGAAGGGCCAGCAGGAGAAAAAGTGACCGAGCCAAAGTCGCCGGCCGCCGCGGCCGACAGCGCCAACGCCAACGGATCCCTCATCGACATCCGGGACGTCCGGAAGGTCTACGTCATGGGCACGAACGAAGTGAACGCGCTCGACGGCGTCGACCTCCAGGTGCGCCCGGGCGAGTACCTGGCCATCATGGGACCGTCGGGCTCGGGGAAGTCGACGCTCATGAACATGATCGGCTGTCTCGACACGCCGACCAGCGGCTCCTACAAGCTTCGGGGGACCGAGATTCGGGAGCGCGACGACGACGAGCTGGCGCGGATCCGGAACCAGGAGATCGGGTTCATCTTCCAGACGTTCAACCTCCTCCCGCGCGCCGACGCGCTCCACAACGTCGAGCTCCCGCTCATCTACGCCGGGAAGCCGGCGAAGGCGAGGCGCGCGCGCGCGCAGGAGCTCCTGGCGCTGGTGGGGCTCGGCGATCGCATGCACCATCGCCCGAACGAGCTCTCGGGGGGGCAGCGGCAGCGGGTCGCCATCGCGCGGGCGCTCGTGAACGATCCCTCCATCGTCCTCGCCGACGAGCCGACCGGAAACCTCGACACGAAGACGGGGCAGGAGATCATGGCCCTTCTCGGCGAGATCCACCAGAAGGGGAACACCGTCATCCTCGTCACCCACGAGGAGGACATCGCGGCCCACGCGGAGCGCGTCGTGCGTCTGCGCGACGGGAAGATCGAGAGCGATCGCCGTCACGCGGCCGGGGCCGGGCCGTCGTCGTGACGGGCGACGCGCGGGGGCGGCGCGAGTTCTGGGTCGCCCAGCGTGAGAATCTCCGCATCGCCATCGACGCTCTCCGGGCCAACAAGCTCCGATCCGTTCTCACGGTCATCGGGAACGTCGTGGCCGTCATGTCGGTGATCGCGGTCGTCTCGATCATCGACGGCCTCAACACCTACGTCACCGACAAGGTCCTGGAGCAGGGGCTCGGCGTCCTCACCATCGACAAGTACGGCTTCATTCAGACCGACGACGAGTGGCGCGAGGCGCAGAAGCGCCGCGACCTCACGCTCGACGACGCGAAGGCCCTCGAGGCGAGGATGTCGCTCGCCGAGCGGGTCGTGGCCCAATCGACGGGCCGAAAGCGGGTCCGGTTCGGCAGGACCGAGCTCCAGGGCGTCGACGTCGTCGGCACCACGGCGGGCTACGAGTACGTTTCGAAGGTGGAAGTGGCGCAGGGCCGCCATCTCGACGAGAACGACGTGGACCGGCGGCGGCCCGTCTGCCTCATCGGCTCCCAGCTCGCGGAGCAGTTCTTCTCCCGCCGGGATCCGCTGAACGAGTCGATTCGCGTGGGGGGCTACGAGCTTCGCGTGGTGGGGGTGATCGAGGAGCGGGGGAGCGTCCTCGGCATGAGCCGCGACAACGTCGTCATCATTCCGCTGGGGCAGTACTATCGGATGTTCGGGTCGCGCGCCGAACTCTCCTTCCTGGTGAAGGCGAAGCCCGGCGTCGAAACCGAGCGGCTCGAGGACGAGGCGCGCGTGATCCTCAGGGCGCAGCGCCACGTGCCGCTCGGGGCCCCCGACGATTTCGGCATGACGACGGCCGAGACGTTCCAGGCCTTCTGGAAGAACCTGACCGGCGGCATCTTCGCGGGGACGATCGCTCTCGTGGCGATCTCGCTCGTCGTGGGCGGCATCGTCATCATGAACATCATGCTCGTGGCGGTCACCGAGAGGACGCGTGAGATCGGGATCCGGAAGGCGCTCGGGGCGAGACGATCGGACCTCCTCTCCCAGTTCCTGAGCGAGGCCGTCGTCCTCTCCCTCTTCGGCGGATTCATCGGCGTGGCGGCGGGGATCCTCGTCTCGCTCCTCATCCGCTCGATCACCCCGCTGCCCGCGGCCATCCAGCCCTGGTCGATCGTTCTGAGCCTCGGCGTGGCCTCCTCGGTGGGGCTCTTCTTCGGAGTCTACCCCGCCGCGCGGGCCTCCCAGCTCGATCCCATCGTCGCCCTGAGGCAGGAGTAGGGGGCCGGGCGTGGCGATCGAAGTCCGCGAGGGAATCTCGATCGCGTTCCACGCGATCCGCACGAACAAGGTCCGCTCCTTCCTGACCGTGCTCGGCGTCATCATCGGGATCACCTCGATCATGGCCATCATCTCGATCATCGAGGGCCTGAACCGGAGCGTCCAAACGCAGCTGGCGGCCCTGGGAACCGACGTCCTCTACGTCCGCCCCTTCGCGCCCGGCGCGTGGGTGGGGGAGATGCCCGACAGCCTCCGGCGCCGGAAGTGGTTCGAGGCGAAGGACGCCGACGCGATCCGCGCCCAGTGCCCCGCCGTGGAGGCCGTGGCGCCGGGAAACTTCACGGAGCAGCCGCTCCGCTACCGCGAGACGCAATCGCGCCCGACCTTCGTCCTGGGGACGACGCCCGATTACATGATCACGAACAACGTGGCCGTCTCCGCGGGCCGCTTCTTCACCGACGCGGAGGTGAAGGGGCGCGCCGCCGTCTGCGTCCTGGGTCCCGATCACGTGGAATCGCTCTTTCCGCACGCGAGCGCGGTCGGTCGAACGATCGCCATCGGGGGTCAGCCCTTCCTGGTCGTCGGGGAGACCGAGCCTCGCGGAAAGCTCCTCGGGCAGAGCCTGGACGAACTGGTGCTCATTCCGTACACCACGGCCGACAAGAACTTCGGCCCCCGTCTCCGCATGATCCTCAACGCGAAGCCCGTTTCGCCCGAGCAGATCGACGTCGCGATCGACCAGATCCGCGAGGTGCTTCGGCGGCAGCGGAAGCTGAGCTATCACCAGAGCGACAACTTCGCCGTCTTCACCGACCAGACGCTCCTGTCGCTCTACAAGTCGATCACGGGGGCCTTCTACATCGTCATGGTGGCCATCTCCTCCATCGGCCTCATGGTGGGGGGCATCGGCGTCATGAACATCATGCTCGTCTCGGTGACCGAACGGACGCGCGAGATCGGCGTGCGGAAGGCGATCGGCGCCCGGCAGCGCGACATCCTCTGGCAGTTCATCGTCGAGGCGATGACGCTGACCGGAACCGGGGGCGTGGTCGGGGTGCTGGCGGGGCTCCTCGCCGGCTGGCTGGTCGACGTCTTCACGCCGCTCGCCTTCGCCGTTCCCCTCTGGGGCGTCCTCATCGCGTTCCTCTCGGCGACCTCGGTGGGACTCTTCTTCGGCATCTACCCCGCGGTGAAGGCCGCGCGACTCGATCCCGTCGAGTCGCTGCGCTACGAATAGGGGGCCGCCGATCGCCACGTTCCGCCACGCCATCGTGCGCCCGCCCGGCGACTCGTTCGCCGAGGGACTCACGTCGTCGCGGCTCGGCCCGCCCGACCTGGAGCGCGCGCGGTCGCAGCACCAGGCCTACTGCGAGGCTCTCCTCGAGTGCGGCGTGGCGCTGACCTGGCTCCCCGCGGACGCCGCGCATCCCGACTCCACCTTCG
>DASTKG010000151.1:0-9265 GCA_035716005.1 Candidatus Eiseniibacteriota bacterium | reverse complement strand
GACCCGCCTCCCCGATGTGCGCCGGAGCGCCCTCTGGGGCGCCGGGAGGGGCGGGGAGTCGATCGGGCGAAGGCCCAGCTTGGCGGGCCGGAGGGCGGCGCGAACGGCCGCGAGCAGTTCGGTCTCGGTCGTCCGCACCGGATTCCAGGCGAGGGAGATGGCGGCCGGCGCGAGTGAGACTCTCACGGTTCCCGCATCGACCCCTCGGACGCGCCCGAGCGCGCTCCGGAGCCGGCGGGCGAGCGCCGGATCGTCCGGCTTGACCGGACCCTCCACTGCGCCGAAGAGCATCCGGTGGTGGCGCGCCGCGGCGGCGGAGACGACGGCGAAGTCGTACGTGGCCGCCACCTTGTCCTGGTCGCAAATCATGCAGGCGCGCGCGGAGGGCGCCTGCGTCAGAACGGAAAGCGCGACGAGTCCGGCGACGACTCGCCTGGACACCCTGCCGATCGCGCTCACTTGTGGCCTGTCCCGGCCGGCGCCGCGGACCGATCCGCCCAGTGGAAGTACCCCAGGAGCCCGTGGATGTCGTCGGGCGTGAGGTTCTGGTTCGGCATCGGGATCGGATAGCGCGCGCGGAGCGCCTTCGCCGAGTCGTCGCTCGCCAACATTCTCTCCGGAGACTCCAGCCAGCGCCCGAGCCAGGCGTCCGAGCGCCGGGACGTGACGCCGAGAAGGTCGGGGCCGAGTTTCACGCCCTGGCCGATCGTGTGGCAGGCCACGCATTTGCTCTCGAACACGACCTTGGCGCGCGCGGCGTCGGGATCGGGAGGGCCGCTCTGCGTGGCCGGGAAGTTGTGGTGCTCGAGGGGCTCGGCGGCCGGCTCGGACCCGCCGACGGTGGCGTCGATGACGCCGATCGCGCCCTGGGACGCGTTCGCGAAGTGGTGATCCACCATGATGTACTTTCCGGCTTCGGGAACGCGGAACTCCACGATCGCGCCGCCGCTGGAGGGCAAAAGAACCGTCTGCATGCCGCGGAACTGGTTGTCGGGATTCCCATCGAACCAAACTCGGTCGAAGATCGTGCCGACCACGTGGAACGACGACGTGTTGCTGGGGCCGACGTTGAGAAAGAAGATGCGGACGCGCTCGCCGGGACTCGCCGCGAGCGGATGGTCGACCATGCCGTTGTAGACGCCGTTGAAGACCGTGTAGGTCGACGCCTTCGTCCGTAGCTTCTCGGCGTCGAGGACGTAGAGAGGCTCGCCCTCGACCGTCCGCTTCTGCGGGTCGGGCATGACGTAGAACTCGCTCTGCACCACCACGTATTCCCGATCCACCTTCGTGGGGTAGCCGCCCCGCGGCTCCACCACCATGACCCCGTACATCCCCGACGCGATGTGCTCGAGGATCATGGGGGTCCCGCAGTGGTACATGAAGACGCCCGGATAGTTCGGCCGAAACTCGAACTCGATGGTCTGGCCGGGCGCGATGGAACGGTACTTGTCCTGCGGCGAGACCATGGCGGCGTGGAAGTCGATCGAGTGCATCATCGGCATCCCGAAGGACGCCACGCCCGGCATGACCTCGTCGCTGCGGTTCGTCATCCGGATCCGGATGCGGTCGCCGACCCTGGCCCGGATGACCGGGGCCGGGACCTGGCCTCCGAACGTCCAGGCGTTGAATCGAACGCCCGGGGCGATCTCGATCACCCGATCGACGACGTCGAGGCGGACGGTCTTCACGGGGGAGGGATCGAGCGGGGCGATGTAGGGCGCGGTGCTCAGCACGCGCCCCTCCTGGAACGCGCCCGTATCGCGCACGGCGGTCACCTTCGCGGGCATGGGCCGGAGATCCATTCGCGATTCGTCGTACGGATCCGAGCCCCACGACCCGCAACCGGCGAGGGAAGCGCAGAGGAGCGCGAGGGGCAGCACACGTCGAATGAGGCCGCTGCCGGGGCGGGTCCAGGAGACGCGGCCGAGGATCCTGCGAAGCCCGACGAGCTCGAGGCGATTCGCCTCGGTGATCCGGGCGAGGACTCGGTCGCCCTGCGCCGTGAGGACGACGCCGACGCGGCGCCGATCCTCGTCCACGCGGACGCGCGCGGCGAGCCCGGCCTTCTCGGCGCGGTCGACCAAGCCGACGGCGGTGTGCGGCCGCACCTGGAGCGCCTCGGCGAGGTCTCCCATGAGCGGGGGATCGGGGCCGGGGTGTCCCTTCACCGCGAGGAGCAGCTGATGCTGCGCCGTGGTGACGCCGGCCGCCCGAGCGCGTTCGCCGCTCGCCCGGAGGAACTTACGAAGCGCGGCGCGGAACGCCGCGAGGGCGCGATAGTCGACGTCGCGAAGGGCGGAGGCGGCGCGCGGCCGTCCGGCGATGGTCTTGAAACTATGTCGCATTACGATATAATCGCACGGCGCGACCCGCGTGTCACGCGCGAATCACGAAGAACCCCGCCAGGAGCGCCTCGGGGCGCCCCCGTTCAATGCCCGTGGCGGTGGTGGATGTCGTGGACGTGGGGATGGCGGTGCGCGATCGGCTCGTGGCGGTGCCGGTGCGCGTGCGGCGTCTGGGCGAGCTGCTCGGGCGTGTGCTCGTGCTGGTGGTGCTCGTCGTGAGAGTGCTCGTGCGCGTGCTCCAGCGCCTCGTGCACGTGGACATGCTCGTGCCGGTCCGTGGCCAGGAGCAGCGCGCCCGCGGTCATGGAGGCGAGCGCGAAGAGTCCGGCCGCGGCCAGGGACTCGCGCAGGAAGATCAGGGAGAGGATCGCCGCGATGCCCGGGGCGAGGGCGAAGAGCATTCCCGTCTGGATCACACCGAGCTGCCGGAGCCCCCGCACGAAGAGCGCGATCGAGATCCCGAAGGAGACCGCGCCCACCGCCGCCGCCACGAGGACCCGAAGAACGGTCCACTCTCCGAAACCCCCGAACGCGGCGGCGAGCGCCAGGCTCGTCGCCCCGCCGGCCAGCCCCTTAATCGCGACGATTTGTCGGGCGTCGCGCAGGCTCACCCGCTGGGTCAGGTTGTTGTCGAGACCCCAGAGCGCGCACGCGCCGACGACGAGCGCGATCCCCGACCATCGAGTCGGCGCCGATGCCGCCTCGGCGTGGGGAAGGGAGAGCAGGACCGCGCCCGCGAGGATGGCGAGGGAGCCCAGCCAGCCACGGCGTCCCAAATACTCGCGCGAAAGGATGACCCCGAGGCCGACCGTGAAGACCGCCTCGAAGTTGAGGAGGAGGCCGGCCACGTGACCGCTGACCGAGCGCAGGCCGAGAAACAAGAGGAGGGGTGCCAAGACGCCTCCCGAAATCACGGCTCCCAAGAGCCACGCCCACTCCGAGCCACGAATCGTGTTCCCATCGCCCGCGGCGGCGCGCGTCTGACGGGAGAGCCAAACAAGCCCGGCGCATAGGGTTCCGGCGGAGAGATAAAGCACTCCTGAAAGGGCGAGTGGCGAGACCTCGGCGAGAAGGAGCTTGTTGGCGGGCACGCTCGCCGCGAAGGCGACGGCCGCGAGGATCACTTCGAGTTGGGCCCTTCGGAGGCTTCGCGTTCCGCTTCGGGCGGCGGGGTCGGGAGTCATGCGGGTGATTTCAGCATACTTGCGCGGAACGGGGCAGAGACAAATGATAGGATGCGGCTTCGGCTTGGCCACGCCTCACGAGAGAGGGGATTTCGATGAGTCTGCCCGATCGAATTCGTCGCCGCTGGGCCGTCGGAGCGAAACGCTGAGCGATGCGCGTGACTCGACCAAAGCTCCTCGTCGCCCTCGGAATCGCCGTCGCCCTCTACGCCATGCTCGGCTTCCTGATCGCTCCGCGCGTCATCCGCTCCTCCGTTCTCGACGCGCTCAGCGAGACTGTCACGACCAGGCCGGTCCTGGGCGAGGTGCGCGTCAATCCGTTCGCGCTCTCCGTGACGCTCCGGAACTTCCGGATGCCCGACGAGCGAGGCGGGACGGCCATCGGCTTCGAACGCCTCTATCTCCGCTTCAACCTCTTCTCGCCCTTCTTCGGGGCGTGGACGCTCGACGAGCTTCGCATCGAAAAGCCCACGGTGAACGCGGCGATCCTCCCGGACCGGACGCTCAACCTGCTCAACCTCCTGCGCGTCAAGCCTGCCGTCGCGCCGCCGGGAGGGAAGCCGCCCAAGCCGCCAGCGCTCCTCGTGCGGCATCTCACCATCACGGACGGCACCGTCAGCTACCAGGACGATTCGAGACAGCCGCCCTTCCAGAAGGCGCTGATCCCGGTACGGATCGAACTCCGGGACTTCACGACACGCCAGGATCGGAAGAACGCCTACTCGCTCGATGCCCGCACGGACCGGGGCGAGACGCTGGCGTGGAACGGCCGGTTCACCCTGCAGCCGTTCCGATCCGAGGGACGGCTGCAGATCGGGGCGCTGCAGTGCCTGACCGTCGAGGACTTCCTGGGCGGCGTGGCCCCATACCAGTTCACGCGCGGCGCGATCGACTTCGGCGCTGAGTACGACGTCGACGCGGCCACGACGCCCGCTCGTTTCGCGCTCTCGCGGATGAACGTCGCGATCCACGACCTCGGCATGACGGACCGCGCCACCGGGGAGGAAGCGGTGGCCGCGGGCCTCATCGAAGCCAAAGACGGGGCGGTTCGCTCCGACAGCATGGCGGCCGACCTGGGAACGGTCCGCGTCGATAGCCTGCGCGTGCGCGTCTGGATGGACTCGTCCGGCACCACCAATCTGCAGCGGTGGTCCCAGGCCCGGTCGGAGGCCCGCGCGGACACGGCCTCGCCCTGGGCGACCCGCCTCGCGCTCGCCACCATCGAGCGCGCGGAGGTCGAGTTCCAAGATCGGCGTCTCTCTCCTCCGGCCCTCCTCGAGTTCCACCAGCTGAAGGCGGAGCTCAAGTCGTACGACTCCGCGCCCGGAACCAAGGTGCCCTTGAGCGCGGCGTGCAGCACGGGGACGGGCGGCCGCGCCGTGGTCTCCGGCGCTCTGGTCCCTTCGACCGGGGCGATCGACTTGGCCCTCGACGTCGCCGGCTTCGATTTGAGGCAGCTTCAGCCGTTCGTCTCGGCGTTCGCCAAACTCGGCCTTTCCCGCGGCACTCTCGACGCGAAGGGACGGCTCCTCTGGAATAGTTTCGGAGCGTCGGGTCCGATGCTCCGATTCACCGGAGATCTCGTCTCGTCCCAGTTCAGGAGCGTCGATCCGAAAGTCCGGCAAGATTTCCTGAGGTGGCGCCGCCTCGAGATCAAGGCCCTCGAGTATGACCAGGCGCCGGGACGAGTGGCCGTCCGGGAGGTCGTCGCCACCAATCCGTACATCCGCTTCATCGTGGCGCCCGATCTCACCACGAGCATCCAGGCGATCGCCGTGCCGCCCGATTCGGTGCCCCCGGCGTTTCGCCCGAAGCCCGGCGCTCAGGACACGATCCCCATGAACATTCACCTGGTTCGGGTCGTGGACGGGTCGATGGACTACGCCGACCTCTCGCTGACGCCCAATTTCGCGACCGGGATCCATGGCATGAACGGAACGATCAGCGAACTCTCGTCGGCCGAAGCGGCGCACGCCGTGATGGACATCGCGGGGAAGGTCGACGAGCAGGCGCCCGTGACCTTCAGCGGCACGATCAACCCGCTGAACGGCCGAGGCGTCACCGACCTCACGGCCAGGTTCGAAAACATCGAACTGACGACGTTCACTCCCTATTCCGGGAAGTTCATGGGCTACGAGATCTCCCGGGGAAAGCTCGACCTCGACCTCCACTACTTCATCCAGGATCGGAAGCTCAGGGCCGAGAACCGGATCTTGATCCGGCAGCTGACGCTCGGCCGGAAGGTCGACAGCCCCGACGCCACGAGCCTTCCGGTGAAGTTCGCCATCGCGCTCTTGAAGAACAAGAATGGGGACATCGATCTGAACCTCCCGGTCCATGGCGATCTCGACGATCCCAAGTTCAGCGTCGTCCCGATCGTCATGAAGGTCCTGGTCAACGTGATCGTCAAGGCCGTGACGTCCCCCTTCAAGCTCTTCGGCGCCATCTTCGGGGGCGACGACGAGGAGGTGGCTCCCGCCATCCACTTCCCGTACGGGAGCGCGGCGCTCGACACGACGGAAGTGAAGAAGCTCGACGCCATCCACCAGGGACTCGCCGATCGTCCCGGCCTGCGACTGGAGATCGAGCAGTGCGGGCAACGCGAGCGGGATTCCCTGGCCATGTTGGATGTGCGGTATCGCCGCGCCCTCGCCGAGGCCGGCCGCTCCTCCCGCCCGATCGACACGCCGCCTCCCGCGATGATCGCCGCGGCCGCCCTTCGTCCCACGGCCGGGCTCACGCCGTCGGAGTACGCGCGGGCGCTTTCCAGCGCCTATGTCGCGGAGTTCGGAAAGCTCCCTCCGATCGAGAAGCTCGAGGGGAAGCGGGCGAAGGACCCGACGACGGATCAGGCGCTGATCGCAGCGGAAGATCGCCGGCTCGCCCGGATGGAGGGCCGCGTTCGGGCCGGCATCCTCGTGGCCCCCGACGACGTGGGCGGGCTCGCCGTGGAGCGCGCTCGAAGCATCCAACGCTACCTGCTCCGGGATTCCACCATCCTCGCCGACCGGCTCTTCATCGTGGCGCCGAAGGGGACCTATCCGGCCGACAGCACGGGCGTGCTCTCGGGCCTCAGCTTGACCGACTAGGCTCCGAAAGTCCCGACCCGGGCCGCCGCGTCCGCCCGCCCTGAAGCCCTCCCGGAGGCTGCGCCGGGAGGGCTTCGCATTCGCTCATTCGGACGAAGGGTAGGGAATTGGAGACGCGCGGCAAAGACGGGCGCAGGGGTTGCCCGCATCCTACCGGGAGTGGGCGGAGAATGGACGCCCCTCGCGGCGAAGCAAGATGCAACTCGATCCTCGACGAAGGGTGGATCCGATGAGATTGGCATTCGGTGGGGCTCGCTCCCTCGCGCTCGTACTCCTGATTCTCGGCGCGTTGCTCTGCGCCGTCCCCGGCTCGGCGCAGTGGACCCGGGTCACCGACGTTCCGGCGACGCTCGTGCCCACGGTCTGGGCGAACGGCGACACGATCGTGGCGAGCGCCGACTCGTTCGTCTACGTCAGCACGAGCGGAGGTGCGTTCTTTCGCCAATCGACCAAGGTGGCGCCGGGCGTCCGGTCGATCCAGGCGCTCTGGGTTCGGAACGGCCGGCTCTACGCCGGCACGCTGGGCCAAGGCGTGCACGTGAGCGACGATCTTGGAGCGAGCTGGCAGCCGTTCAACGAGGGGTTAGTCGGCGGCTTCGAGGATTCGCAGCTGAAAGTCACGGACCTGCCGGTGAGGGGCGACAGCATTTACGCGGCCACCCTCGGGGCTAGCGTCTACGTGCGAAACCTGAATGGCGTCGGCGCGTGGGCGCCGCTCGGCGGCGAGTTGGAACTCAACCAAGCCTCGAACGTCAACGGCATCGGCCTCGGCGGCGGGCGTCTGATCGCCTTGGGGGGATCGAACGGCCAGGTCTTCATCAATGATCCAGGTGACGTCGATTGGACGGTTTCCAATCTCGACAACCTTGGGATTCACGCCGGCGTCATCGCCGACGGTGCGGCATGGACCGGGACCGGCTGGGTCGTCGGCACCAACGCCGGCGTGTTCCGGAGCGTCGCCGGGCAGGAGCCGTGGACCCGCTTCAGTCCCGGGCTCGGCAGCCTCGATTGGGTCGCCTTCGCCGCCACCGACAAGGGATACCTCTTCGCCGTCTTCGACACGCCTCGCGCAGCTGTGATCGAGGAGAGCGGCGACGACGGCGCCACGTGGCAGAACGCCGACACGCAGCCCAACGTCTTCGTACAGAAGCTGGTGGTCAATGGGAACTTCCTGTACGCCTCGCGCGGGGACGGTCTCTGGCGGCGTCCGCTGTCGACGACCGCGGTGGAGGGCGTCGCCGCGGAGAACGCGTTCCGCTTCGCGGTCGCCGGAGCGCAGCCCTTCGGGAGCTCGACGGCCATGATGTTCGATTTGCCCCGAGACGAGTCGGTTACGATCGATCTCTTCGACGTGCATGGTCGCCTCGTGGGAGATCGCGTCGAGGGACGCTATTCGTCGGGTCGGCACGAGATCGTGATGAACCTCCAGCGTCTTGGATCCGGCGTTTATCTCGCTCGCCTGACGGCCGGCGGAAGGCACCGGGTCGTCCGGCTCGTGCACGTCAAGTAACGGGCTCCGCGCGGAGCCCGGAGTGGAGGAGACGATGAAAGAGCCCCGAGAGTTCGTCGAGTCGATGGAGGCGAATCCCGTCATGCCGGCGGGAGAGGGTGAACGCTTCGCCGTCTATGCCGTCATGGCCTGTCCGTTCGAATCGGGCGACATCCTCTGCAACCGCCGCATCCCGGCGTCGTCCATCGGGCCTGCCTACACGTCGATCTGGCACCGCGACCCGGAAGGGCGGTGGCGCTTCCATCAGGACGCCCCCCCGATGCAGTCGTGTCCGCGCTTCTTCGGCAGCGCGCTGACCGAGGTCACCGAGAGCGACGTCGAGTGGCTCTGGACCGGTCCTCGCTCGTTTCGCATCGTCGTTCCGGGGCGGATCGAGTGGGAGGTGTCGCTCGCGCCGTCGGCCGGGACCCGCGCGCTGAGCGCGATCGGTGGACTTCTCCCGGACGGACTCTGGCGATCGCCGGCGGTGCTCGGCGTCCTGGAATCGATCGCGGGATCCGTGCTCGGGGCGGGGAAGTTGGCGCTCGCGGGGCGCGCGTCGAACGGCCAGAACTACATCGCCAACCCACAACGGATCTGGACGATCTCGTCGAGTCGCGCCACGGTCGACGGGCGCGATCTGGGATCGGTGCGGACTCTGCCCACGCAGGCCCGGCTCGGCGATTTCTGGGTTCCTCGCACTGGGCTCTTCGCGATCGGCCGCTCGTTCTTCGACGCGTTCGACCCGGCCCGGCATGCCGCCTTCGCGTACGAAGGCGTCTGACGGGACAAACCTCGGGTGGACGCGTGGCAAGAACTTCCGGACCCCCGGCAAGGACCCGGATCCATCGAGATTGCTATTCTTCAGGCCGCATCACGCATGGTGCGTGACGCGTTGAAAACGGAGGCCCGACCCATGAATCCTCGTGCACAGGCGCTCGCCGCCACCCTCGAGAAAGGCGCCGGCGCCATGGCAGACTTCGCCGGCAAGCTGACCGACGCCGAATGGCAGACCCGGCTGCCCAAGGACGGCCGCAAGATCGGCGTGGTCGTCCACCACGTCGCCAGCATCTATCCGCTCGAAATCGAGCTGGCTCAGAAGCTCGCGGCCGGCGGAGTCATCACCGACGTCACCTGGGACGACGTGCACGCGCTGAA
>DASTKG010000150.1:0-14043 GCA_035716005.1 Candidatus Eiseniibacteriota bacterium | reverse complement strand
TCAGTCGCCCGGACGACGCGGCCCCCGCGACGACGGCGAGCGCCATGCGGTCCTTCATGCTCCCGGTCGGGTTGTGGCTCTCGAGCTTCACGAGCACGCGGGCCGAACCGCCGGGAACGACGCGGCGAAGCTCGACGACGGGCGTCCGCCCGATGGATTCGAGGATGCCGCGCGCGGCGGTCATGCCGGGAATGGTGTCATGCTATTCCTCCTCCGGAATGATCAACCAGAGGAGGATGTAGACGAGAATGCCGGGAAACGCGGCCGACACGATGGAGATGACGACGTACAGCACCCGCGCCAGGGTGGAATCGATCCCGAAGTACTTGGCGAGTCCGCCGACGACGCCGGCGATCCTCCTGTCCGACCGCGAGCGTCGTAGCGGGGCCTTCAGGCTCGGCATGCGGACCTCCCTTCGGATTGTGCTGCTCACGGCATGCGCGGCGGGCAGCCGCCAGACGCCGGAAGTATCATGCCTCGACCGCGGAGCGACAACGAGAACGGGCGGCCGCGGCCGTCCGGCGGCCGCCCCACCGACGGCACTCCGGGCCTGGAAACGGAGCACGACGCGTGCTACACTCCGCACGGCTACGCGCCACATGGCGCTAGGCCGCAACAGACCCTTCAAACTAGTTCCGCGAGACTAGAAAGGGGCCCGCAGTCGCCGCGTGCCGAGTCACGTGCTGCCGCCACCCCTTTCCACCTCGGAAAGGGGTTTTTTCGTGAGCCCATCGGAAGCAGCAGGGCACGTCCGCGAGAAGGCGGAAATCATTGACGCCGAATCACTTGGCCGAGCGATCACCCGTCTCTCTCACGAGATCATCGAGAAGAACGGCGGGGCCAAGGAGATCGTCCTCGTCGGCATCCGCCGCCGGGGGGTGCCGCTGGCCCACCGGATCGCCGCCAAGATCGAGGAATTCGAAGGCCACCCCGTCCCGGTGGGAGCCCTCGACATCACCCTCTACCGGGACGACCTCCAGACCATCGCGCACCAGCCCGTCGTGGGCCAGACCGACATCCCCGTCCCGATCGACGGCAAGGTGGTGGTCCTGGTCGACGACGTCCTCTTCACCGGACGGACCGTGCGCGCCGCGCTCGACGAGATCATCGACTTCGGCCGCCCGCGCTCCATCCAGCTCGCGGTGATGGTGGATCGCGGGCACCGCGAGATTCCGATCCGCGCTGACTTCGTCGGCAAGAACGTCCCGACTTCGCGCCGCGAAGTCATCAAAGTCAAAGTGAAGGAGATCGACGGCCACGACGGCGTGTCGATCGGGGAGCTGCTCTCATGATCGGCAACCGGAAAGACCTTCTCGGGCTCGAGGATCTCTCGGCCGAGGAAATCGTCAGCATTCTCGACACCGCGCGGCACATGCGGGCGGTGCTCGATCGCCCCATTCCCAAAGTGCCCTCGCTCCGCGCCCTCACGGCCGCCAACCTCTTCTTCGAGGCGAGCACGCGCACGCGGCTCTCCTTCGAGCTGGCCGAGAAGCGGCTCTCCGCCGACACGGTCAACTTCCAGACCTCGGGATCGAGCGTCTCGAAGGGAGAGACCCTCCGCGACACCGCGGCGAACATCGAGGCGATGGGGATTCACATCGTCGTCATCCGCCACCAGGCCTCGGGCGCGCCCCACTACCTGGCGCGAGTCCTCGACGCGGGCGTCATCAACGCCGGCGACGGGACGCACGAGCACCCGACGCAGGGACTTCTCGACATCTACACCATGCGCGAGCACAAGGGCCGCATCGACGGGCTCCGCGTCGCCATCCTCGGCGACATCCTCCACAGCCGGGTGGCGCGCTCGAACATCTGGGGCCTCACGAAGCTCGGCGCCAAGGTGACGATCGCGGGCCCCGCGACGATGATGCCGGCGGAAGTGGAGCGGTTCGGCGTCACGGTGGCGAAGAGCGTCGACGAGGCGATCGAGGGGGCGGACGTGGTGAACATCCTCCGCATCCAGCTCGAACGCCAGCGCGCGGGTCTCTACCCGTCGCTCAAGGAATACTCCCGCGTCTACGGCGTCACGCGCGAGCGGCTCCGCCGCGCGAAGCCCGACGTCCTCGTCATGCACCCCGGCCCGATGAACCGCGGCGTCGAGATCGCGCAGGACGTGGCCGACGGCGAGCACTCGGTCATTCTCGAGCAGGTCACGAACGGCGTCGCCGTCCGGATGGCCGTTCTCTACCTCCTGGCGGGGCAGAAGGCCGCCCCCGAACCGACGACCGAAACCCCGAACGTGGAGGCTTCGAAGCGCCATGACGAACCCACTCTGTCTCCGCGGCGGTAGGGTCCTCGACCCCGCGCGGGGGATCGACACGGTCCAGGATCTCTGGATCGAGAACGGAACGATCGCGGGCCTGGGCGAGGACGCCCCGGCCGCCCTCCGGAACCGGAAGGACGTGGAGATCGTCGACGTGAAGGGGGCGGTGGTCGCGCCCGGCTTCGTCGACATCCACGTCCATCTTCGCGAGCCGGGCCAGGAAGAGAAGGAGACGATCGAGACCGGGACGCGCGCGGCGGTCCGCGGCGGCTTCACCACCGTGGCCTGCATGCCGAACACGACGCCCCCGCTCGACGACCGTCCCCGCGTCGAATACGTCGTCCGCCGAGCGAAGGAGTCGGGCGCCTGCCGCGTCCTCCCCATCGCGGCGGTGACGATCGGCCAGATGGGCGAGTCGCTCGTCGAGTTCGAGGAGCTGGTCGAGGCAGGCGCCGTCGCCTTCACCGACGACGGAAAGCCGGTGAGGAACGCCGAGATCATGCGCCGCGCGCTCGAGCTGACGAAGCCGCTCGGGGTGCCGGTCATCCAGCACGCCGAGGATCCCGATCTCAAGGGAAGCGGGGTCGTGCACGAGGGCTGGGTCTCGACCCGCGTCGGGCTGAAGGGAATTCCCGACATCGCCGAGAGCGTGATGGTGGCGCGCGACGTCCTCCTCGCCGACGTGACGGGAGGCCGGGTCCACGTGGCCCACATGAGCGCCGCGCGCACGGTGGAGGTCCTTCGCTGGGCGAAGGCGCGAGGCATCTCCATGACGGGCGAGACGACGCCCCACCACCTCGTCCTCACCGACGACGCGGTGGCGGGCTACGACACGAACACGAAGATGAACCCTCCGCTTCGAACCGCGCGCGACCGGGACGCGCTCATCCAGGGCGTGGTCGACGGGACCATCGACTGCCTGGCCACCGACCACGCGCCCCATACCGACATCGAGAAGGACGGCGACTTCGACAGCGCTCCTTTCGGCATCGTCGGTCTGGAGACGGCGCTCGGGCTCTACCTCAAGGCTCTGGTCGAGCCGAAGCACCTCTCGCTGGGGGACCTCATCCTCCGCATGACGGTGAACCCGCTCCGCGTCCTCGGGCGCGACGGGGGAACCCTGGCCCCCGGCGCCGCGGCCGACGTGACGGTCTTCGACCCGGCGCAGCGTTTCACGGTCCGGGCGGGAGAATTCGCCTCCAAGGCGCGGAACATGCCTTTCGAGGGGTGGGAACTCCCCGGCCGAATTCTGGCCACTCTGGTGAACGGGCGGGTGGCGTACCGGGCCGAAGCGACGGTCGGGAGCGACCGGTAGCGGCGAGGCAGCGCGCCATAGGCGGGGCCGGAAGCCCGTGGTACGATTGGGGTCACATGCGTACCCCGATCTGGGGGCCCCTCGGCCTCGGCCTACTCGGCATCGTGTTTCTCGCCGCCGGATGCGCCTACTTCAACACCTTCTACCTCGCGAAGAAATACTACCGAGAGGGCCAGAAGGCTCAGGAGCGAAGTGTGACCGACGGCGTCGTGCCCGAGGCCGCCACCAAATACGACATGACCATCCGCCAATGCCAGAAGGTGCTCGCGGACTACGGCGACAGCAAGTGGGCCGACGACGCGACCTTCCTCTACGCCGCCGCGCTCTACGGCAAGGGCGACTACGTCGGCGCCATCCGCCGCCTCGAGGAGTTCCAGGTGAAATTCCCCTCGAGCCCGTTTCTACCGGAGGCGCGCCTGATCCGGGGCATCTCGCACCTGAAGCGGCGCGACTACCCGGAGGCGGACTCCATCTTCGAGGCGTGCGATCGCGACTATCCCAAATTGGAGCGCCGGGCGGAGCTCTACTTCTACGCCGGCGAGTCGCGCGCCGCGCAAAGGGAGTACCCGAGGGCGCTCGCGTGGTACGCGCGGGCGATCGACGACTCGAAGACGCGGCGCATGAAATCGGACGCCCTGCGGCGAACGGGCGACGCGCTCTTCGCGAGCGGACGGGTCGACAGCGCGGTCGAGGTCTTCGCGCAGGCTCTCCGCTCCGAGGAGCGCCCGAAGCAGCGGCTCGACATCGCGCTCCGGCGGGCGGAGGGACTCCGGGATCTCAAGCGCTACGACGAGGCGCTCGCCTTCCTCGAGGATTGGCGCCCGAACTCGATCGCCGAGAAGCGGGAAGGGGAGCTCCTCCTCCGGCTCCACGACGTGGAGGCGCGGCTGGGCAGGACCCAGGAGGCGATCTCCGGGTACCGAAGCCTGGTCCAGACCTACCCGAACACGCCGGTCGCCGCCGACGCCCAGTTCAGGATCGGCTATCTCTACGAGTCCGCGCTGAGCGATTACGACACCGCGGCGAAGGAGTACGAGAAGCTCAAGGGCGGCCCGCCGTCGGAGTTCCAGACGCAGGCGAACCGGCGCTCGCAGGGACTCGCGACGATGAAGAAGTACCGCGAGTCGCTCCTCGCCGACACGACGCAGGCCAAGGCGCGCTCGGCCTTCCTTCTCGCCGAGCTCTACTACTTCCAGCTCGACAAGCCGGACTCGGCGCTCCAGCAGTACGCGAGCGTGGAGGCGGAGTTTCCGCAGAGCGTCTACGCGCCCAAGTCGTCGTACGCGCGCCTCTGGATCACCGCGCTCGACCGGAACGACACGCTGGCGGTCCAGTCGATGACGGACGACATGGCCGCGCGCTACAAGGGGACCCGGTTCGCCGAGTCGGCGCTCTATTTCTGGAAGAGCTGGAGCGGCCGCACGGACGAGCGAACCGCCCTCCTCGACACGCTCCTCGCGCACCCCGACACCACCGGCGAGTCCCGCTTCACGCCCGAGGAGACGACCCCCGAGCCGTCGCTCGAGGCGACGACCGCCGCGACCGACACGAGCTACACGGCGCCGCTCCCGAGCCTCGAGACCTTGAACGCGCGGCGCGCGTCGATCCTGGGCCGCGCGCCGCAGCAGCCGGCCCCGCCGAAGCCGCCGAAGAAGAGCGCGGCGATGTCTCCGGGTGAGGCGATGAGAGCCGCCTACCTCGATTCGCTCCAGACCGCGAAGGCCGATTCGCTCCAGACCGCGAAGGCCGATTCGATCCGCGCCGCGCAGCCCGATTCCAGCGGTTCGCCCGGGCCCGCGAGCCCGCCTCCCGCCGAGGCCCCGGCGGACACCACGAAACCGATCTACATCACACCACAACGATGAAACAGGTCGCCTGCACCGTCGTCGAGAACCGCGAGCTGACGAAGGGAAACTTCCTTCTCACCCTCCGCGTTCCGAGGCAGTTTTCGAAGCCCGAGCCGGGGCAATTCGTCCATCTGAGGCTCTCCACCGACGGGGAGCCGCTGCTGCGCCGGCCCTACAGCCTCGAGGGATACTTCGAGCGCCGCGGGATCCGCGCGATCCGCATCTACTACTCCGTGGTCGGCCGCGGCTCGCGCATCCTCTCGGGACATCCGAAGGGGCGCGAGCTCGATCTCATCGGGCCCCTCGGCGTCGGATTCAAGCCGGCGAGGAGGAAGACCGCCATCCTCGTCGCCGGCGGCCGCGGCGTGGCGCCGCTCCTCTTCCTGTCGCGGCGCCTCACCGAGAAGAAGCGGCCCCACGTCTTCCTCTTCGGCGCCCGCTCGAAGAACGAGCTCTACGGCGTGCGCGAGGTGAAGGGGGGACGGCTTCACCTGGCGAGCGACGACGGCTCGGTCGGATACCACGGAAGCGTCCTGGATCTCCTGGAGCGGGAGTGGAGCGAGAGCGGGCACACGCCCGCGACGGCCGAGATCTTCACGTGCGGCCCGCACGGCCTGCTCCACGCCATCGCCGATTTCGCGCGCGAGCGGGGCATCCGGTGCGAGGCGTCCCTCGAGGGGCCGATGGCCTGCGCGGTCGGCGCCTGCCGGGGATGCCCGATTCCGCTCCGTCCCGAGCACGACCAGGGCCGCTATCCGGCCATGTGCGTGGAGGGGCCCGTCTACGACGCGACCGTCGTCGACTGGGAGAGGCTGCCATGACGCCCGCGACGAAGCCCGATCTCCGCGTCTCCATCGGCTCGCTCGAGCTGAGGAATCCGATTCTCGTCGCCTCCGGCATCATCGGCTTCGGGAAAGAGTACGAGCACCTCGTGAATCTCGAGCGGATCGGCGGCATCGTGACGAAGACCGTCACGCTCCGCCCGCGCGCCGGCAATCCGCCCCCGCGCGTGGTGGAAACCGTCGCCGGCATGCTGAACTCGATCGGCATCGAGAACCCCGGGCTCCCCGGCTACTTCGAGCAGAAGGTCCCGATCCTTCGCGAGCTTCCGTGCGCGCGCATCGTCTCCGTCGAGGGGGAGGACGTGGGCGAGTTCGAGGAGCTCGTTCGCGGCGTCGACCGCTCGGGCGTGGCCGACGCGATCGAGGTGAACATCTCCTGCCCCAACGTGGGGCCGCACGGCATGCGCTACTCCACCGACGCGGGCATGGCGCGCGAGGTGATGACCGCCATCCGCCCCCTCACGAAGCTCCCGCTCATCGCGAAGCTGACGCCGAACGTGACGCGCATCGCGGAGATCGCGGAGGCGTGCGCCGGCTGCGGCGCCGACGCGGTCTCGCTCGTGAACACCTTCGTCGGCATGGCCGTCGACTCGCGAAACCGGAAGCCGATCCTCGGAACGGTTCTGGGCGGGCTCTCCGGACCGGCCATCAAGCCTCTCGCGCTCGCGAAGGCCTGGGAGACGGTCCAGGCCGTCGACATCCCGGTGGTCGGGATGGGCGGCATCGCGAAAGCCGCCGACGCGCTCGAATTCCTTCTCGTCGGCTGCACGGCCGTCGAGATCGGCACCGCCATGTTCGCCGACCCGGGGCTTCCGGAGGCGTGCGTGACCGGAATTTCGGACTACGTCCGCGCCATGGGCGAGCACTCCGTCGACGCCGTGATCGGCGCGATGGAGGTTCCCGCCGGGCGCGGCCCCATCCGCGCGGGCAAGGCGCGGCGCGACGCGGCGCGCGCGGCACGAAACAAGGGAGGCACCACGTGAACGATACCCACGGCGTCCGCGACCGCTTGATCGTCGCGCTCGATCAGCCCGACCTGCCGCGCGCCCTCGCGCACGTCGACCGGATCGGCGACGCCGTCCTCTGGTACAAGGTGGGGCTCCAGCTCTTCTGCGCCTCCGGGCGGGATGCCGTGAAGGCGATGGCCGACCGCGGCAAGAAGATCTTCCTCGATCTGAAGCTTCACGACATCCCGGCGACCGTGGAGAAGGCGGTGCTGGCCCTGGAGGGGCTCCCGGTGTCGCTCCTCACGATCCACGCGGCGGGCGGGCCCGCCATGATCGCCGCGGCGTCGAAGGCCGCGAAGACGCTGCCGGCGAAGCCGCGCGTCCTCGCCGTCACGATGCTCACGAGCCTCGACGGGAGCGAGATCCCGTCGCTCTGGAATCCCGGCAGCACGCTGGAGGAGAAAGTGCTCGGCTTGGCGCGGCTGGCGCGCGAGGCGGGCGCCGACGGCGTCGTGGCCTCGCCTCAGGAGCTGGCCGCGCTCCGCGGCTCGCTCCCGCATCCCTTTTTGATTGTCACGCCCGGCATCCGCGGGCCCCTTGACGCGGCGCACGACCAGAAGCGGACGCTCTCCCTGCCGGAAGCGTTCGCCCGCGGCGCCGACTTCGTCGTGGTGGGACGGCCCATTCTCGAAGCGAGCGACCCGAAAGCCGCGGTCGCCGCCTTCGAAGCCTCCGTCGCCGCCACGTCATCCTGAGAGAGGAAGAACGAATGAAGGTCCTGGTAACCGGAATCACGGGCTTCGCCGGAAGCCACCTGGTCGATTACATGCTCACGCTCCCGAACGTGGAGATCCACGGGATCCTCCGCTGGCGGAGCCGCACGGAGAACATCGAGCACTTCCGCGACAAGGTCTCGCTCCTCGAATGCGACCTGCGCGACGCCTCCTCGGTGCGCGACGTCATCGAGGCGGTGCGCCCCGACCGCATCTTCCACCTGGCGGCCCAGTCGTTCGTCCCGACCTCCTGGACGGCGCCGACCGAGTCGCTCGTCACGAACATCATCGGCCAGCTGAACATCTTCGAGGCGGTGAAGAAGACGAATCTGAAGCCCCGCATCCAGCTCGCCTGCTCCAGCGAGGAGTACGGGCTCGTGCACGAGAACGAGCTTCCGATCCGCGAGACGAATCCGCTCCGCCCGCTCTCGCCCTACGCGGTGAGCAAGGTGGGCCAGGACATGCTCGGCTACCAGTACTTCAAGTCGTTCGGCATGCACGTCATCCGCACCCGCGGCTTCAATCACGAAGGACCGCGGCGCGGACCGGTCTTCGTCTGCTCCGACTTCGCGAAGCAGATCGCCGACATCGAGAAGGGACGCCGCGCGCCGGTCGTGCGCGTGGGGAACCTGGACGCGCGGCGCGACTTCACCGACGTCCGCGACATCGTGCGCGGCTACTGGCTGGCGCTGGAGAAGGGCGTGGCGGGCGAGGAGTACAACCTCTGCTCGGGCAAGGACTGGGTCATCAAGGACATGCTCGACTATCTCCTCGCGCTCTCGACCGTGAAGATCAAGGTGGAGGTCGACTCCGCGCGGCTCCGTCCGTCGGACGTCCCCGTGCTCCTCGGCGACGCCTCGAAGTTCAAGAAGGCGACCGGCTGGGAGCCGACCATTCCGTTCGAGCAGACGATGAAGGACATGCTCGCCTACTGGCGCGAGCGGTAGCCGTTGCGCGTCTTCGTCACGGGGGTCGCGGGCTTCGTCGGCCGCCACCTCCTCGATTCCTGGGGGCCCGGCGCCGAGTTCCACGGCGCCGACCACCTCCCGCTCGACGCGATGCCCGGAGGGGAGGCGCTGAAGCCGCGCCTCGCCTCCTATCGAGCGCTCGACATCACCGAGGCCGGCGCCACCGCGGCGGCCGTGCGGGAGATCCAGCCCGACGCGGTGGTCCACCTGGCGGCCCAGTCCTCGGGCGCGGCGTCGCTCCTCGACCCCGTCGGCACCTACCGCGTGAACGCGCTCGGGTCGCTCCATCTCCTCGAGGCGGTGCGAACGGGCGCGCCCGGCGCGACGCTTCTCCTCGTCGGGTCGGCCGACGCGTACGGCTCCGGCGGCGCGGGCTCTCTCATCCGCGAGGACGCGCCGCTTCGCCCCGCGAACCCCTACGGTCTCAGCAAGGCGGCCCAGGACGCGCTCGGCGAGCTCTACGCCGCCACCTATCGCGCCCGCGTCGTTCGGACGCGCACCTTCTCGCACACCGGGCCCGGGCAGCGGCCCCAGTTCGCGCTCGCCGCGTTCGCCGAACAGATCGCGCGCGTCGACGCGGGCCTCCAGCCGCCCGAGATCAGGGTGGGGAACCTCGACGCCGTGCGCGAATACGGCGACGTTCGAGACGTCGTGGCGGCCTACCGCGCGCTGGTGGAGCGCGGCGAGCCGGGAGAGGCCTATAATGTCTGCACGGGGGAGGGGCACCGCCTGCGCGACCTCCTCGATCGCCTTCTCGCCCTCGCGGGCGTCCGCGCCACCGTCGTCTCCGATCCGTCGCGCGTTCGCTCGCGCGACGTCGATCACGTGGTGGGCGACCCCGCCAAGATCCGTGCGCGCACGGGCTGGACGCCGCGCGTCCCGCTGGAGCGCACCTTGACCGATCTCTATCAGGACGCCCGGGCGCGCGTGCGGCGCGAATCGGGGCGCTGAGGTAACGATGCGAATCGTCGTGGTGGGCACTGGGTTCGTCGGCCTCGTCACCGGAGCCGGCTTCGCGGACTTCGGAAACGAGGTCCTCTGCGTCGACGTCGATCCGGAGAAGATCGCCAAGCTGGAGCGGGGCGAGATTCCGTTCTACGAGCCGGGGCTTCTCGACCTGGTGGCGCGGAACGTGCGCGAGCGCCGCCTCCGCTTCGGCACCTCGCTCGCCGAGGCGACCGAGTGGGGCGAGATCGTCTTCCTCTGCGTCGGCACGCCGTCGGGCCCGCGCGGAGAGGCCGACCTGAGCCAGGTCTTCGGCGCGGCCAAGACGATCGCCGGCGCGCTGACCGGCCACCGCCTCGTCGTCCAGAAGAGCACCGTGCCGGTCGGCACGAACGACCGGCTCCGCGCCTACATCGCCAAGCACGCGAAGAAGGGCGCCCGGTTCGACGTGGCGTCCAATCCCGAGTTCCTCCGCGAGGGGACGGCCGTCGACAATTTCATGCGGCCCGACCGGATCGTCATCGGCGCCGACACGCTGAAGGCCAGGACGATGCTTCGCGATCTCTACCGTCCGCTCTACCTCATCGAGACGCCGGTGGTCGTGACGAACGTCCGCACGGCGGAACTGATCAAGTACGCATCGAACGCCTTCCTGGCGACGAAGATCTCCTTCATCAACGAGATGGCGAACCTGGCCGACGCGCTCGGGGCCGACGTGCACGACGTCGCGAAGGCGATGGGGCTCGACCGGCGCATCGGGCCGAAGTTCCTCCACCCCGGGCCCGGCTACGGCGGCTCCTGTCTTCCCAAGGACACGATGGCGCTCCGGCACTTCGCGGCCGAGGCGGGCGTGGCCATGCGAGTCGTCTCCGCCTCCATCGACGCGAACGACGCCCAGCTCGACGTGGCGGTGGCGAAGATCCGCTCCATGCTGAAGGGGCGCGGTCCGCACACCGTCGCGATCCTCGGGCTCTCCTTCAAGCCCGAAACCGACGACATGCGCGCCGCGCCCTCGCTCGGCATCATCAAGGCGCTTCGGAAGAGGAAGGCCCACGTCCGCGTCTACGACCCGGTGGTGCGCGCGGGCACGCCCGGCGCGCCGGCGGACGTCGTCTGGGCCGCGAACGCCTACGAAGCCGCGAAGGGGGCCGACGCCCTCGTCATCGTCACCGAATGGAACGAATTCCGGCGGCTCGACCTCGCGCGCGTCCGCCGCGTGATGCGCCGCCGCGCCATCGTCGATCTCAGAAACGTCTACGACCCGCCGGCGGCTCTCCGTCTCGGGTTCGCCTACACCTCGGTCGGGAGGCCGGCATGAAGCTCATCCACGGCGTGAACGTGAAGCCGCTCAAGGTCATCGCCGACGAGCGGGGCTACTTGATGGAAATGCTCCGCTCCGACGATCCCTTCTTCCAGAAGTTCGGCCAGTCGTACGTCTCGGTCGGGTATCCGGGCGTGGTGAAGGGATGGCACTACCACAAGAAGCAGACCGATCATTTCGTGATCGTGAAGGGGATGATGAAGGTCGTCCTCTACGACGAGCGCCCCGATTCGCCGACCAAGGGACAGATCAACGAGTTCTTCATGGGCGAGCGGAACCCGATCCTCATCACCATTCCGAACGGCGTCTGGCACGGCATGAAGTGCATCAGCCAGGAGCCGGCCATGCTCGTGAACACCCCGACCGAGGCGTACAATTACGCCGAGCCGGACGAGGTGCGGGCCGATCCGCACAAGAGCCACATCCCCTACGACTGGTCGCGGAAGGACGGATAACGGGATGGCGAACGGCCTCGATCTCACCCGCGTCCGTTTCCTGGTGACGGGGGGCGCCGGCTTCATCGGCTCGAACTTCGTCCACATGATCCGGAAGCGCTTCCCCAAGGCGGGCGTCACGGTGCTCGACAAGCTCACCTACGCGGGGAATCTCGCGAATCTGGAGCCGGTGCGGAACGACCCGGGCTACCGCTTCGTGAAGGGGGACATCTGCGACGACGCGGCCGTGCGCGAGGCCATGGACGGCTGCGACGTGGTCTTG
This sequence comes from Candidatus Eiseniibacteriota bacterium, assembly GCA_035716005.1. Taxonomy (GTDB): domain Bacteria; phylum Eisenbacteria; class RBG-16-71-46; order SZUA-252; family SZUA-252; genus SZUA-252. Next base: position 2,105 of record DASTKG010000150.1, on the reverse strand, counting down.
AACTTCGCGGCCGAGACGCACGTCGACCGCTCGATCGAGAGCCCCAAGGATTTCATTCTCACCGACACGGTCGGCGTCTACGTCCTCCTGGAGGAGGCCCGCCGCCGCGGCGTGAAGCGGTTCGTGCAGATCTCCACCGACGAGGTCTACGGCGAGATCCTCTCCGGCGAGGCCGACGAGGAGGCGCCCCTTCTCGCGCGAAATCCCTATTCCGCGTCGAAGATCGGCGGCGACCGTCTCGCGTACGCCTATTTCGCGACCTACGGCACGCCGACCATCGTGACGCGCTGCAGCAACAACTACGGCCCCTACCAGTTCCCCGAGAAGCTGATCCCGCTCTTCACGACGAACGCTCTCGAGGGGAAGCCGCTTCCGGTCTACGGCACGGGGACGAACGTGCGCGACTGGATCCACGTGGACGACCACTGCCGCGCGCTGATCGCGCTCCTCGAGGCGGACGACGCGGAAGGGAAAACGTTCAACATCGCCGGGGGCAACGAGCGCTCCGTGCTCCAGATCGCGGCCTTCATCCTGGAGCATCTGAAGAAGCCCGCCTCGCTCCTGAACCACGTGAAGGACCGTCCGGGGCACGACCGGCGCTACGCCATCGACGCTTCGCGCCTCCTGAAGCGGACGGCCTTCCGGCCCGCCGTTTCCTTCGAGAAGGGGCTCGCCGAGACCATCGACTGGTACGTCGCTCGCCGCGACTGGTGGGAGCCGATCCGCTCGGGCGAGTTCCGCCACTACTACGAACGGACCTACGGGTCCCGCTAGCGCCCTTCCGTGCGGCGGCTGGTCAAGTCCACCGCGATCCTCGGGATCGGCTCGATCGCGGCCGTCGTCGCGGCCATCGTTCGCGCGAAGATCCTCGCCGCCTGGCTCGGTCCCGAGGGGACCGGCACCCTCGCCCAACTCTCGACGCTGACCGCCGTCCTCGTCCCGCTCGCCACGCTCGGCATCGGGAGCGGGATCGTGACCATGATCGCCGAGGCCCGCGCGCGGCGGGACGCCGAACGGATCCGGCGCGTCGAGGCCGCGGGCCGGACGATCGCCTGGGGTCTCGGCGGCGCGCTCGCTCTCCTCGCCATCGTGCTCTCGCCGTGGCTCGCGACGGGGATCTACCGCGACTCCGCCTACGCCTGGGCCGTGATGCTCGGCGCGGCGTCGGTGCCGTTCGCCGCCGTGGCCTCGGTGCGGATCTCCATGATCCAGGGGCACGAGGCGGTCCGGGCGAACGCGATCCTCAACACGACGATCGCGATCACCGGCATCGCCATCATGATCCCGCTCGCCTACTTCTTCAGCGTGCGCGGCGCCATCGTTCAGCTCGTCGTCATCAACGCCATCTGGGCCTGGCTGGCGGGGCGGCTGCTCAGGCCCCACACGACGCCGGGCCCGCGCGCGTGGGGCGTCGATCGGGAGCTCTGGCGGCCGCTCCTTCGCTACGGCATCGCGGCCCTCCTCGTCGGGCTCTCCTCCACCCTCACGCTCCTCGTCCTTCGCTCCATCCTCGTCGGAAAGCTGGGGCTCGCGCAGAACGGGATCTACCAGGTCTGCGTCGGCGTCTCGAGCATGGTGATGCCGCTCATCCTGAACTCGATCACGGCGACCGTCTGGCCCGAGATCGCGGCCAAGGCGCGCGACGAGGACGCCGCCGAGCCGATGCGGAGCGCGGTGCGGCTCGGCTTCCTCCTCACCACGGCGCTCCTCTCGGCGCTCCTGATCGGAGCGCCGATCTGGGTGCCGCTCTTCTACTCCAACAAGTTCGTCCCGGCGCTCGACCTCCTGCCGATCCAGTTCCTCGGCGACTACTTCCGCTGCGCGGCCTGGATGTTCGGCATCTGGCTCGTCCCGCGCGAGAAGCTCCGCCCCTGGGTCCTCTTCGACCTCATCTACGGGGCCGTGCTCCTGACGGCCTTCCTCCTCCTCGTCCCGCACCTGGGGCTGAAGAGCGTGGTGGCGGCCTACGTCCTGGCCCACGTCTCCCACGCGGTGCTCCACTACCTCTTGGCCCGGAAGCGTGCCAACTTCCGATTGGGGCCCGCGAATCGGCGGCTCCTCCTCGCGTCGTTCGCGCTCCTCGTCGGCCTGGTGGCCTGGACGCC
>DASTKG010000149.1:0-11816 GCA_035716005.1 Candidatus Eiseniibacteriota bacterium | reverse complement strand
GTATGCAACTCCGTCGAACGCCACCCGTGCGGGCGGCGAACGGGCTTCACGATGCCCATGTCGATTGGAGACTTACGATGCGTGACTCGATGCGACACTACGCGGCTGCAACCGTTTTGGCCGTGCTATTCGCCGCGATCGGAACACCTTTGTCCGCGTTCAACGATCCCGACGCGGAGGGCGAATCGCAGCGACTGGCGAAGGTGACCTACTACGACGATTCGGCCTGGCTGACGATGGTGCTCGCCGCCGGTTCGTTCGAGGGCCCCGCCGGCGGCGCGTCGCCCACGGCGCGAATCAAGTCCGAGATGGGCGGCCCGAAGACCTACTTCATCCTCGCCGGCGCCGGAAGCGAACTGAAGATCGGGAACGCCCGACCCCGCTTCCGATTCTCCGCCGACCAGGCGACCGCCCAGCGCGTCCAGCTCGCCCTGTTCGAAGTGAAGGACGAGGTGCGGCGCACACCGATCGAGATCGGAAAGGGCGGCACGATGTTCAACCGCGGCGTGGAACTCGAGGTGACGAAGGTCAGGGACGGGGTCTTCGAGGCGAGGCCGAAGAAGTCGCTCCAGCCCGGCGAGTACGCCCTCGTGACGTCGGAGGCGGACCCGGCGGCCGACTTCACGATCGTGGCGCGAGGGTACTGACCGCGCGCGTCGCGCTGAGCGGAACCCTCTACCGATACGGCATCCCAACGTCCTCTCCGATCGGCTGCGCGATCTTCGACGTCGCCGGCAGGTTCTTCAGGTCGTCGATCCAGCCCTGCGCTTCGGCATTCTTCGGATCGATCGCGAGGAGCCGGGTTCCGAATCGCGCCGCCAGGTCGCGCCGGCCGTCCGCCGCGAATCGGCGCCCCAGGGCCAGCACGATCCGCTCGTCCCCCGGATCGAGCTCGAAGGCCGTGAAGGCGTCGTCGTCGAGATGGATCTCCGGAGGCGCCGAGACGAGCACCGCCCCCATTCCCGCCAGCCTCACCGCCTCCGGCAGATCGGGCACCCGCTCCAGGAGCATCCGCGCTTCCCGACTCCGCCCGCGATAGAGGAAGAACATCGCCGCCGTGCGCACGTCGATGCCCCGGATCACGGGATCCTCTTCCGGGATCCGGGCGAGGATGAGCGCCGCCTTCATGTCGTCGCCCCCCGCCGCCAGGCCGCGCGCGTAGTAGCGAAGCGTCTTCTTGTACTCCTGGAATTCCTCCGCGTCGCCGGCCGGCCGCGCCGCGAACGATTCGAGATCGATCTCGTGGACGCCGAACCTCGGATCGACCCAGAAGAGGAGATGGGGACGCTCCCTCTCGATCGGAACGTCGGGACGGCGCGTGACGAGCGTCGCGTCGCGGTACCAGATCCGGAGCGACTGGTAGTGGTAGAGATGAACGTAGACGCTCGCCGCGCCGGCCGACTGAACGGAGACGAGGAGCCTCGCGCCGCGCGGCATCGTGGGATGGAGCGACTCGAACCCGGCCTCGACCTTCGCGAGCGCCTCCGCCGCGGGCTTCAGATTTCGCAGCGTCGGCAGCCCCGGGTCGGCGATCAGATTCCGCGTCCAGCCGCCCAGGACGACGAAGGCGACGAGGAGCGCGACCGCGGCGCGCGGGGCGAGACTCGACGCCGCGCGGCCCAGGAGGAGCGCCACGCCGAGGAAGGGAATCACCATGTAGTAGGGCGACCAGCCCCGAACGACGGCGACGGTGAGCGCGAGCGGCAGGAGGGCGAGCGCGGCGCCGACCGGAATGGTCGAATCGCGCGAGGGCGCGACGGCGGGGAGCGGCGTGGGAGCGGCGGCCGAGGCCCGCTCCCCGTGGACGCGCCACCCCACCCACGCCGCGACGACGATCGCGAGCGCCGCCGCGACGAGTCCCCACGGAGCGCCGGCGATGGGCGTCGCGAGGCCGCTGATCGGGAGATTCGCGAGCGTCACCAGGCTCTTCACGATCGATTCCATCCGGTGCGGATTCTCGAGCCCCACGTAGCCGCCCGGCGTGTTCGCCAGCCCTCCCGCGACGAGCGCGTGAATTCCCGGATGGAGGGCGGCCCAGACGAGGCCGATCCCGCCGTAGAGCATCCAGCCCAGCGCGACCCGATACGGCGCCTCCCGTCGCAGCCAGTCGAGAAGCGCGAGGAGGGGAACGAGGGCGAACGCCGTTTCCTTCGAGAGGAGCGCGAGCGCGAAGGCCGCCGCGGACGCGGCGAATCGCCGCGCGAGCCGCAGGCGGATCGCCGCGAGGAGGAGGACGATCGCCAGGAGATCCTGCGCGCCGCTCAGCCACGCGACGAGGAGCGGCGACTGCGCGAACGCGGCGAAAGCGAATCCGGCGGCGAGACCGGTCTTCCGTCCGCCGAGGGTCGCCCCGACCTCGACCAGGAGGAAGACCGCGGCGGCGAGCAGGAGCGCGTTCAGGACGTGGCCGACGAGCGGGCCGTGGCTCCCCAGGGAATAGAGCAGTCCGAAGTAGATCTCCCGCGAGAGAGGCCGCCAGAAGAGGATCTGCGGATCGGGTAGGAGCGTCCCGAGGTGGAATCCCTGAACGCGTCCCAGGAAATCGAAATCGTCGAAGAGGTAGGGGTAGCCGAACCCGGGAAGACTCAGGAGGACGGCGACGAGGGAGGGAGCGAAGCGGACGTAGCGACGCATGAAACGCTAGAGCTTCGACCGCTCCGACAGGAGAAGCGTCGCGGCGAGATGCTCCGCGATCTCCAGGCGCGAGAGGGCCTGATCGACCGTCTCCCCCACGGTGAGGGCGCCGTGATTCCGCATGAGGATCAGGTTCGGCGCGCCGGGAGGCGCCGGAGCGGGGACGCCCGGAACGGAGGGGCGCCGCGCCGATCCCTCGCCCATCAGGGCGATCCCCACCGCGTTCGCGAGCGCGTCGCTCCCCGAAGGATGATAGGGGACGATCGCGACCGGCCCGATGAAGGCGCGCGCCTCGTCGAAGGCCGCGAAGTTCGGCACTTCGCCCCGAAGTCCGAACGCGGTGAGCGCGACGGGATGGGCGTGCACCACCGCTTCCACGTCCTCCCGGGCGCCGTAGGCCGCGAGGTGGACGCGGTGCTCGGTCGAGGCCGCCTCCCGGGCCGGCGAGTCGTCCGCCTCCGTGAGCGCGATCTCCACGAAGTCGCGGGGCGTCAGCTCCCCCTTTCGCTTCCCACGGCGCGTGATCACGACCGAGGAGAGATCGAAGCGCGCGCTCAGATTCCCTTCCGTGGCGACCACCATGCCCCGCTTCTCCAGCACGACCCCCGCGCGGATCAGCTCGTGCGCGAGCGCGATGCGGACGGCCCGGCGTCGAGCGGCCGCGGCGCCCTTGCTGGTGCCGCCGCCGATGCCCCTGCGATCGGGTTCGTTCTCGGGATGATCGAGCGGATCACGCGGGCTCATCGAGGGCTCCGCTTTCCAACGCGAGGAGCGCCGCCGGAAGGGCGTCGCGAATGTCGCCGGCCATGATCCCGCGCCGGCCGAGGCGCCGCGCGGCGACGTCGCCCGCCAGCCCGTGCACGAAACACCCGGCCGCGGCCGCATCGGGCGGATCGACGCCCTGCGCCAGGAGTCCCGCGATCGTTCCGCTCAGGACGTCCCCCGCGCCGGCGGTCGCCATGCCCGGATTCCCCGTCGCGTTCACGATCACCGGCTCGCCCGGCACCACCGTCATCATCGGCACGCTCTTGAGGCAGACGATGGCTCCCGTGTCGCCGGCGAAGCGCCGCGCCCAGCCCGCGGGATCGCGCGCCACGTCCGCGATCGACTTCCCGGTCAGGCGCGCCGCTTCGCCGTAGTGCGGCGTCACGATCAAGGGGCCGCGGCTCCGCCGGAGGGGCCTCCCCTCGAACGCGTTCAGTCCGTCGGCGTCGAGCAGGACGGGCCCGTCGAGATGCTCGATCAGGGCGCGCGCCAGCGCCTCGCTCTCGGGATGCCGCGACAGGCCGGGCCCCAGGACCACGACGTCGGCGCGCATCGCCTCGGCCAGGATCGCGTCCCCGGCGCCGGCGGCGAGCGTCCGCTCCGCCGTCTCGGCCATCCCCCGCTTCACCGCTTCGGCCACGCGCGCCTCGAGGATGTCGACGCAGGAGCCCGGCACGCAGGCCACCACGTAGCCCGCGCCCGCGCGATAGGCCGACTCCGTCGAGAGCGCCGCGGCGCCCATCATGCCCGCGCTCCCGCCGACGAAGAGGACTCGACCCACGGTTCCCTTGTGCGCGTCGGCGGCGCGCCCGGGAAGGAGCGACCGCGCCCACTCCGCGCTCGCGAGGAGATGGCTCGGACGCTGGCCCGCGGCGAGTTCCGGCGGGATGCCGATGTCGGCGACGATCAGCCGCCCGGCGTGCTCCCGGCCCGGCTCGATGACGAGCCCCGCCTTCGGGAGCGCCAGCGTGACGGTCATCTCGGCGCGAATGGAGGGAAATTCGGCGTGGCCGGTGGTGGCGTCGATGCCCGACGGGATGTCGATCGCCACGATCGGCTTCGCGGCGCGAAGCGCGCACTCGATGGCGGCGGCGATGGCGCCTCGCGGCGCCCCCTTGCTTCCGGTGCCGAGGAGCGCGTCGATCAGGAAGGAGGCGGCGCCCACCGCGTCGTCGGCCTCGCTCCCCTCGCCCCACGCCCGCGGCTCCGGAAGGAACGTCACGGGGATCCGCCCCTTCTCGCAGGCCTGATGATTCGCGCGCGCGTCGGGCGAGAGATCGGCCTCCGCCGCGGCGACCAGGAGCCGCACGCCGAAGCCGGCCGTCTTCAGGTGACGCGCCGCCACGAAGCCGTCGCCGCCGTTGTTGCCGCGGCCGCAGAGGATCACCACGGAGCCGCCGCCCGCGAGGCGCCGCATCGCCGCGGCGGCGCCGCCCGCGGCCGCGCCCCGCTTGGCCCCCGCCGCGCCGGCCCGTCCGCTCCCGGCGCCCGCGCGCGCGGGGGGCGTCGGCACATCGCTTCCCCGCTCGCGCCACCACGCGATGGCGGCCTTCGCGACCTCGGTCCCCGCGCGCTCCATCAGCTTCAGGGAGGGCACCGCGGTCCGTCCCCACGCGCCCTGGATGGCGGCGCGATCGATCGCGGCCATCTCCTCGGCGGTGACGATGCGCTGGCGGATCGGCGGAAGTCGCATGGCGTGCGTGGGTCGGGCGCTCAGGAGGCCGCCGGGCCCTCCACGTCTTCCACGATCACGACGGCCACGGCGTACGCCGCCGTGTGGGAGAGGGAGACGTCGACGCGGCGCGTGCCGACCATCTCGCGGGCGGAACCGTGGAGGACGATGACGGGACGCGGCGCCTCCTCGCCTCGGACGATTTCCACCTCGCGCCAGACCGACGCCTTCCCGACCTTGAGCGCCTTGGCGAACGCCTCCTTCGCCGCGAAGCGGACGGCGAACGACGACGCCTCGCGCGCCTTGCCGCGGCAGTAGGCGATCTCGCCGGGAGTGAAGATCTTGTCGAGGAAGCTCGAGCCGAACTGCTCGATGGCGCGATGGATGCGGTCGACCTCGACGATGTCGACGCCTACCGAGACCACGCCGCTCCTTCCTTCCCCTTCGCCGCCACCCCGTTCAGCGTGTCGACGATCCCGATCAGCTCCATGACGTCGTTCAGATCCCAGTCGGCCCCCGACTGCCCGGTGCCGAAGGTGTCGCCGTAGCGCGCGAAGGCGGTCCGGATGCCGAGCCCCTTCGCGCCGACGACGTCGCGCTCGGGCCAGTCGCCGACCATGATGGCCTGCGCCGGCTCGATGCCGAGCATCTCGATGGCCCGCTGGAACGGCTTCGGGCTCGGCTTCCGCTCGCCGGTGTCCTCGAACGCCACGACGGGATCGAAGAGATGCTGGAGCTGGAGCTGGGCGAGGCGCATCCAGGCCTGGAGCCGGGGCGCGTCGGAGACGACCGCCAGCTTCAGACCGCGCTTCATCAGCTCGAGGAGGGTGTAGGTCACGTGGGGGTAGAGGACCAGGTAGGAGTCGCGCGCGCGCCGGTAGGCGACGACGGCGCTCGTCAGGATCTTGTAGTCGACCCGCCCCAGTTCTTCCTGCAGGAAGCGGTCGAAGACCTGCTGGTACTCGATCCCCTCGCGATCGTAGACGACGTAGATCTTCTTCGAGACCTCCTCGCGCGAGAGCGGGAGGCCGGCGTCGAGCATGCCGTCGACGGCGGCGTCGATGGCGGCCCGCTTCATCTTCATGAAGTCGGTGAGGGTGTTGTCGAGGTCGAAGATGACGGCTCGGATCATCAGTTCCCCTGGGCCTCCCCTGAACGCGAGAAGCGCCGCCCCGGGACGGCCGCTCTGGCCGCGCCCGCGCCGGCGCCTGGGGCAGAAGCATGCAGCATCGGGACCGCGAATCGACTCGCGAACGGCAGGTGCTATTTCGTCGACTGCTGGATGGCCCGGCCGAGACTGATTTCACCATTGTCGATGCGGACGTTGTAGCCGCACGTCGGGTTGGTGCAGACCCAGGCCTTGTAGGTGATCGGGGCGCCGTCCCTGCCGTAGTCCGAAAGGGGGATCAGCACCCCCGCACTGCACTTCCGGCACTCGGGAAACTTTCCTTCCATGTCCCGGTTCCTCCCCTCCACACATGGAACGTTCCGCCAACGCCCCGCGGCGAGCGCGGGGCGCCGCTCGGCGTATCGTCCGCCCGAGAGCGGAGGTCGTCAAGTTTCAAATCACGATTTTTCAACAGTATGGATCGGTTAGAATCGGCGGCCGCGACCACTCTCGGGAGGACTGGGTGACCAAGACGCTTCGAATCGATCGACTCTCCATCGACGCCGCCGGGTATCTGGCCAGTTTCCAAGAGCTTCTGTCGCTCGCGCGGGAGACGCTTCCTCAATTGTCGGCGGAGGCTGCGCGAAAATCCCTAGCCGCCACGGCCAACGCGCTCGGCCTGGAATTCATTGAAAACAAAGGGGCTGCTCCGATCTTCGCGCTCCTTCCGCCGGCGGGCCGCGCGCCTCGGCTCACCCTCTTCGCCACGTGGCACGCGGAGACCGTGCCGGTCGTCCCCGCCGCGGTCGAAGGGGGGGAGCGGCTCGCCCTCGCGACCACCGCCGGGGCGCTCTCGGCCGTCGTCGGGGCGGGGGTTCTGGAGCCCGGGGCGGTCGCCCTCGTCGTGGCGCCCGGCGCGGCTCACGGCTCCCTGGTCCTCGATCCCTTCCTCCGGCAGCAGCGCGAACGGATCGCCTCGCCGGCCGGATTCTGGATCCGGGTCCTCCCCACGGCGCCGCGCCGTCGCCGCATCTTCCTCGGAGGACGCGGGCGCGTGATCGTCGGGTTGTGGGGCGGCGACGCGAGCCCCTACCTGGTCCGCGACCAGGTGGTCGCCGCGCTGGCCGATGCGGCCTACGGCCCGCGCCCGCTCGACTTCGACCTCATCCGAAAGCTGGCCCAGAGCCGCGACGTGATCGATTTCCTCGAGGAGGTCATCGAGGATCCCCAAGCGGCGAATTCGGGCGACGGCGAGACGCGGCTTCGAAGCGCCCTCTTCGAGCCGCACGCGCAGGTGATCAAGCCGGGGGCGAGCCATCCCGACCGCCCGAACGCATGGATCATCTTCGACACCGCCGAGGGGATGGAGGGGCCCGAGATCCTCGAGCGCGTCCGCTCGGCGGCGCCGGGGTCGCGGGTGGAGATGGCCGAGTCGATCCCGTGGGACCGAATCGGAATCCACCATGCCGCGATCCAAACCCTCGTGCAGCTCAGCAAGACCCGTTCAGCCGGGCCCGACATCTGGCCCATGGCCCCGTGGGCGACTCCCTCGGGGATCTTCACGCGCGCGCTCGGAACGCCGCTCGCCGAATGGGGGATCCCGCTCCCGAGCGGGAACGCGGTTCGTTTCCCGAAGCCCGAGGCCTTCGAGACGATGACGCGCGAGGCGTGCGAACTCGTGCTCCGCGCGGTGGGCGCCCTCGAGGAGGGCGACGTGCCCGAGGCTCCCGCGTCATGACCGCCCGCGAATTCGCGGAGGTCCGCCGGCAGGTGCTGGCGCTCCATCGCACGCTCGTCGAATTCGAGCGCCGCGACTTCGAGCGGGCTCATGGCCGGCAGAGCCCCGCGGCGCTCCTCCACAATCTGATCCACGACGTCACGTTCGCGTGGCTTCGACCGCTGACCGCGATCCTCGCGCAGATCGACGAGGTCTCGGAATCGCCGGAGGCCGAGGAGGCGATGGCCGCGTCGGTCGCCGAACTCCGCGATCTCATCCGCCCCGACGAGGCTGGGAGCGACTTCCAGCGCCGCTACGCGGCCCTCCTCCAGCAGCACCCCGAGCTGGTCGTGGCCCACGGGGCCCTCGTCAGCGCCCTCCCCCAGTAGGCTCCGCCCTCCCCCGGGGGAGCCGGAGGGTGTACCGCCCGGCACGTACGTCTCGGTACGCCCTGTCCCTTGCTCGGACGCTTCCAGCCCCGCGCCGCGCCCGCTTCCGCAAAAGACCCGATCCGTTAACTGACTATCCTACAATGCGATAAGAGTTCGGACGGACTTATCCACATCGGAGGCATACGTGATGCTTTGAGAATCGGACAGGGGACGTGCCGAACCGGGAGGAGACTTCTATGCTTCGCAAAATGGCGCTGGTCGCCGCGGCCCTGCCCCTCGCGATCTACCTCGTGTTGGGCTAAGTGCGAAGCCCCGCGTAAGCCCACCGGCCTTACGCGGACACCTGGTCTAGACATCCGCACTGTTTCATCGGTAGAGACGTCGCGCGCCGAAATGCCCTGACCCCCCACGTGGCGCGTGACGAAGCCCCCTCGGGCTCGGCCCGAGGGGGCGCCTTTTTTAGCGGACCCGCCCCTTCCTCAACGCCTCGATTCCGTAGTGCGTCTCGCGCCAGACGACGCCGCGGCGCTGGAGCGTGAGCACCATCGAGCGGACGATCGCGTAGGAGAAGAGGGCCGCGCCGACCGGCGCCAGCAGGAAATCCCACCACTCGAGCTTCATGTTCCTCGCGATCGCCCGGTAGAGAATGGCGAGACCGACCCAGCCCGCCGCCGCGAAGAGCTTCGGCCAGACTCCAGGCAGGAACCATCCGAAGAGCGGTGCCATGGTGCCGAAGAACTGAAAGAAGACCGCGACGAGCGTTTCGCCCACCCGATAGCGCATCGCGGCGAAGGCGTTCTTCTCCACGCCGCGGATGAGCCCGCGCACGCCCTCGTTCCAGCGGACGCTCACGTAGCCGTCGTGGAAGGCGAGGTGCGAGCGGCCACCCGACCTCTTCACGATGAGGCCGAGGGCCATGTCGTCGACGACTTCCATCCGGAGCGGTTCGTGCCCGCCGGCACGGTCGTAGGCCTCGCGACGGACGAGATTGAACGCGCCGATTCCGACGTGCGCCTTCGATTTCGGGTCGGGCGCCTCCCACGGCTTCTGGCTCGCGAAGAAGAGGGCGCTGAAGTAGGCGATGAAGACCTTCTCGCCGAGCGTATGGAATTCCAGATCCGCGCCCACGGCGAGATGATCGGCCCCGAGATCGCGCGCCAGCGAAACGGCGTGGCGAAGGGCGTCGGGGCGGAGATGGACGTCGCCGTCGGTGAAGAGGATCCACTCACCCTTCGCGATGGCGGCGCCTCGGGCCATGGCGTGGCACTTGCCGAGCCAGCCGTCGGGGAGCTCGACGACGTGGAGGACCTGAAGCCTCGGGTCCTCGGCCGCGAGACGATCGAGAATCGCCCCGGTCTCGTCGGTGGAGCGATCGTCGACGTAGACGATCTCGAGCCCTGGATAGTCCTGAGTGAGGAGGGAGCGGGCCGCCTGCTCCACCCGCGCGCCCTCGTCGCGCGCCGCGCAGACGATCGAAACGCGCGGAAGCTCGGCGTCGGGACGCGCCGGCGCGGAGCCGAGCCCCCGCATGCCGCGCTGCCCGACGATCATCGGAATGGCAAGGCCGAGCCAGACGAGCGCGGAGAGTCCGACGAAGGCGACGCCGAGCCACCCCGCCGATTGACACGCTTGTTCCGGACCCATAGGTTCCCAGGATGATCGATCGACGCGGCGCCGTTCAAGTTGTCTCGTTCGAGAGCCGGGTCTTGAAGGGAAACCTTCCCGGCGACCCCCACGTCCGCGACCTCTACGTCTATCTCCCGCCCGGCTACGAGACGAGCGGCGAGCGCTATCCCGTGATCTGGGTCCTGACCGGATTCACCGGTCGCGGCCGCCAATTGCTGAATGACGGAGCGTGGGCGCCCGCCCTGAACGACCGGATGGACGCGCTGATCGCGTCGGGGCGCTGTTCGCCGGCCATCCTCGCCATGCCCGATTGCTTCACCCATCTCGGCGGGAGCCAGTACGTGAACTCGGAAGGGCTCGGCCGTTACGAGGACTACCTGGTGCAGGAACTCGTTCCCCTGGTGGACGAGCGGTTCCGCACGCTTCCCGGCCCGCGCCATCGCGGCGTCGCGGGGAAATCGAGCGGCGGATTCGGCGCCATCTCGCTCGGCATGAAGCACGCGGACGTCTTCGGCGCCGTGGCGTGCCACAGCGGCGACATGTTCTTCGAGTTCTGCTACACGCGCGACTTCGGCCCCGCGCTCCGCCGGATTCGAAAGGCGGGGGGCGTCGAGGCGTGGTACCGGAAATTCCAGGCCGCGCTCAAGCTGCGAAACGAGGACCACGCGCCGCTCGACACGCTGGCGATGGCGGCCTGCTACTCGCCGAACCCCAAGGCGCCGCCCACGTACTGCGATCTTCCGTTCGATCTCGAGACGGGGGCCGCGCGACCGGAAGTCTGGGCCCGCTGGACGGCCTTCGATCCGCTGAACCTCGTGGAGCGTTACGCGGCGAACCTTCGCTCGCTCCGGCTCCTCTTCCTCGACTGCGGCACGGAGGACGAGTTCTACCTCGACCTCGGCGCGCGGCAGATGAGCGCGAAGCTGAAGTCGCTCGGAATTGCCCACGAGTACCAGGAGTTCGACGACGGGCACATGGGCGTCTCCTATCGCTACGACGTGAGCCTTCCCAAGATGACGGCGGCGCTCGCGCCGTGAGCGCGCGGAACCGCGCCATCGCGCGCCTCTCCGCCGCCATCGCCGCGAACGCCCCCGTCGACGTGGCGCGCGAGGCCGAGGCGGCGCTCGGCGCGGGGCTCTCGGGCACGGCGGTCTACGAGACCATCCTCCAGTCGTATCTCTTCGTCGGCTTCCCGCGCACGATCGAGGCCTTCTTCGCCGCGAAGCCGCTGCTCGAGCATCACGGCGGCATCCCCGCCGCGCCCGAGCCGCCGTCGCCCGCCGAATGGACGGCGCGCGGCGAATCGCTCTGCCGCGAGATCTACGGGAAGCACTACGAGAAGCTCGTCGACACGATGCGCGGCTTCTCCCCCGATCTAGCCGCGTGGATGATTCTCGAGGGTTACGGAAAGACCCTCTCCCGCCCCGCGCTCTCGCCGGAGGAGCGGGAGTACGGCGTCCTCGCGATCCTCACCGTGGGGGGCATGTGGCGGCAGCTGCGCTCGCACGCGATCGGGACGGTGAACGTCGGCGGAACGCGCGACGGCGCGCGGGCGGCCATCGAGGCGGCGCGAGAGTGGGCCGGCGAGAGCGCCATTCGCGAGGCGCTTCGGACCACCGGATTGGAGACCTCGTGATCGGCGCGGGCGAATTCGTGAAGTCGCACGGTCTCGGGAACGACTACGTCGTGGTCGACACGGCGACGTTCGGGATCGAGTTGACCCCCGAGCGCGTGCGGCTCCTCTGCCACCGGAATCTGGGACTCGGCTCCGACGGGATCCTGGAAGTCGACGCGCGCGGCCGCTACGGGGTGGCGATCTGGAATCCCGACGGGAGCCTCGCCGAACGAAGTGGGAACGGGCTTCGAATCGCGGCGAAGTTCCTGGCCGAGCAGGGCTACGCG
>DASTKG010000148.1:0-4479 GCA_035716005.1 Candidatus Eiseniibacteriota bacterium | reverse complement strand
CAGCATCGAGCGTGGCCTTCAGGTCGTGCAGCTTGTTTGGGTCAGTCTCCTCGGCGAGCAGCGTGGTTCGGTAGTAGTCTTGGAAGGCAAAGGTGATCGCCTCGGCGTTGTTCTGGAAGTCGAGCACGAAGCAGTCGTGCTTCTGCGGGTGCGCGCGGTTGAGGCGCGACAGCGTCTGCACCGCCTTGATGCCGGAAAGCGGCTTGTCCACGTACATCGTGTGCAGAAGCGGCTCGTCGTAGCCGGTCTGGAACTTGTCGGCGCAGATCAGGAAACGGTACGGATCGGTCTGGATCTTCCCGGCGATGTCGGCGCTTGCAAAACCATTGAGCGACGCCTCGCTCACCTTGGCTCCGTCGTATTCCGGCTCGCCCGAGAAGGCGACGATCGCCTGGTACGGGCTCTTGCGCTCCGTCAGATACGCCTTGAAGGCGTGGAAGTACTGGATGGCCCGCTCGATGCCGCTCGTGACCACCATCGCCCGCGCCTGCCCGCCGATCTTCCCGGCCGCCAGCACCTGCTCGTGAAAGTGATCCACCATGATCTCGGCTTTGAGTCGGATCGCATGATCGTGGCTCTCGACATAGCGACGCAGCTTCTTCTTGGCGCGCTTGGTGTCGAACTCGGGATCGCCTTCGACTTTCTTGACGAGCTTGTAGTAGCTCTTGTGCCCCTCACGTAATCCTGTCACCTCGTCGGTGTTTTTTCGGCGGAGTAATTCGCCTCCTTCGGATTGACAGATACCCGAGTTCGAGGAGCGCGCGGACCAGGACGGCCCGGTCCACGTGCGCCTGTTCGTGTCGTGGCAGTTCGACGTCGGGACCGATCCCGCGGTCGCGGCGCTCGGCGATCTCGAGGCGGCGGCACGCCGCGGCAAACAGTTCCCGTTCCCTCTCCGCGATCGGCTCGCGCTCGCGCCAGAGTTCGTCGGGGGTGGGACCGTCCCGGCCGCGCGGCCTTCCCAGCGCGTTGGCTTCCAGGCGACCCGCCTCGACGTCGTCAAGGGTCCACTCCGTCGGGCGACCGTGCCGTGCCGCGTGATGCCAGGCTCGCGTCTTCAACGACCCGCCGCCCGCCTCGATGCCGCCATTGTAGGACGGCATCCGCACCGGCGAGTACAGGATTCTCACCCCATGTCGCTCGGCCCACTCCCAGACCTCGTCCGAGATGAAGGCCGATCCGTGGTCCACCTTGATGACCAGCGGCGCTCCAAACCACCGCATCAGCGACTCCAGGATCGCCACCGTGATCCACGCCGTGGGACCCGGCACCGCAATCGAGGTCAGGATCTCTCCGCTCGCGAGATCGCGCACCAGCAGGATCGTCGTGTAGATCCGCTCGATCGTGCCGCCGGGCGGATCCGTGAAGTCGATCGCCCACACAGCACCCACGCGGTGCCAGCGCAGGACGTGAAGGAGCGCCTTGATCTTCCGGTTCGCGTGATGCCGGAAGCGATGGACCAGGTCGACCAGCACCGATCGCGGCACGAAGGGAAACGCACACTGCAGCGCCGCAATCCCGAGGTCCTTCCCGAAGATCACGAGCACCGCGATCACGTCGTTACGCACCGACGCCGGCACGTCGGGCGCGGGGCGCCCACGCGGACGCGCGGCGAGGCGATCCTGCCGCCATGAGGCGCCCCACCGGTACAGCGTCCGCGCGCTCGTCCCGAGCCCTTCCGCCGCGCGTTTCACCGTCTCTCCCTTCCGCCGCAGGCAGCGGCACGCCGCCAGCACGTGCTTGCGCGCCTCGCGCTCCACGCGGCGGCGAAGCCGCTGCGCGTAAGCCCGGCATCGCCGGCTCCCACGGGTCGGTTCGGTGTCATGGCGATCCCCGACTTCGAGCCCTCCGCACCCCTCCCGGCGCCACGCGCGCCACGTCGGTGCGGGTCCGCTCCAGCACGAGCTCCTTCTCGAGCTCCGCGACTCTCGATTTCAGGCGTTCCAACTCGCCGATGTCGGCGAGCGCACGTCGTTGCTTCCTCCCCGGATGCCGCGGCTCAAGCCGCTCGGCCGCCGCCGCCAGCGCCTCATGTCGCATCTCGTGGAATCGGGAGGCGTGCACCCCGAGACGGTCGCACGCCTCCCCGATCGACACGTCCCCGTGCAGCGTCTCCACCACCGTCTTCAGCCGCTGCTTCGCACGATGAGAAGCCGACAGGTGCTCGATGTGCTCGATCCCTTCGGCGGGGCGTCCGGCGAGCATGCGCGTCCTCCTCATGCTCCGGGGGCCGGAGGCTTCGCCTCGGGCTTCGGCTCGGCCTTCGCGGCCGGGGGCTTGATCGATTCCTGACCCGTGCGCAGCGCCGTCGCCAGGCGCATGGCCCGAAACGTCCGGCGGCGGCGGCGTCCACCTTTACCCGCCACCCTACGCTCCTTCTCCTTCGAGGGAGCCGCCTGGAGTCCCATCGCCCGCTGCGACGCCCGAACCAGCGCCTGGAGTCGCGACACCTCGTGTTCGAGTCTCGCGTTCGCGCCCTTCACCGATTCCAGTTCGCGCTCGGGCGTGCGCGTCCGCCCCGCCTTGCGCGGCTCCAGCGCCGCGATCAGCCCCTGGATCGCCCGCGTTTCCAGCACGTAGTAGCGGGCCATCGACACGCCGAGGTCCTGGCTGGCGGTCGTCGTGTCCCGCTCGCCGCTGAGCACCTCGAGAATCACCGCCGCCAGCCGCTTCGCTTCCCCGCTTCCCTTCAGCGCCTTCGGACCCATCGGCCGCGGCGGGCGTTTCGCGCGGCTCACGACGCGCCTCCCGGAAGCGGCGTGGGCTCCGTCTCCACCTCGGTTCCTTCCCCTTCGCCTCCTTCCCCTTCGCCTCCTTCATCGTCGGCCGCCCCGACCTCGATCTCCGGCGCGTACGCCGCCAGCGGCTCCGGAAGCTCCGTCGACTCCCCGGGCTCCGCCCGCCGGCCCGTCGCCTCCAGGTCCACCTCCTCGCGTTGACCGTCCGAGCGCGTCAGCACCACGCGGCCGCCTTCCGAGTGCAGCGAGATCCCCTGCCCTCCGACCCGTCCGGTCAGGTAGAAGCTCTTCCGGGGCGTCCCGTGCTGCGCGAGCTCCAGGGCGTTGGCGGCGATGCGCGCCTGCAGCGTCGACTTAACCTCCGGCGCCGACGCGAAGAAACGGTCCGCCGGCACGAGCCCCTCGATCCCCTGGTGCGGCCGCTGGAAGTTGTAGTGGTCGATGAAGAGCCCGATCCGCTTGCGCGCCTCCTCCACGCTCGCGAAGACCGCTCCGTTCAGCCACTCCCGCCAGAGCGTCCCCCAGAAGCGCTCGCACTTCCCCAGCGTCTGCGGGTGCCGAGGGCGCGAGACCAGGTGCCGGATCCCGCGACGCTCCAGCAGCCGCGAGAACGCGCTCTTCCCCCGCCACGTCACGTACTGCGGCCCGTTGTCGGTCAGCACCTCCTCCGGCGCACCGTGGCTCGCGATCGCCGCCTCGAGGACCTCCCGTACGAGCGCCCCGCTCGGCGTCGCCCACACTCCGTACCCGGTGACGAAGCGACTGTGGTCGTCCATGAAGACCACCAGGTGCAGCCGGCGGTTCTCGCGCTTCATCACGAAGCTGAAGAGATCCGACTGCCAAAGCTGGTTCGGGCGCGCACGCTCGAAACTGTGCACCCGCTCCTCGTGCGGCGTCGTCTCCACCTCTTCCGTCTCGTACCCCGACTCCCGCAGGACCCGAGCGATCGCCCCTGGGCTCGCACCGAATCCCTCGCACCGCGCCAGCACGTCGTGGATGCGGTCGCACCCCCAGTCCTTGTGCTGGTCCTTCATCAGGAGGATCGCCCGCTGCGTCGCTTCGGGAAGTTGGCTCGACCCCGGAGTCCGCGGCTTGTGGTCCAGAAGGCCCGCCGGCCCCTGACGCTCGAAACGGCGCTTCCAGTCCCCGAGCGTCGCCGCGCTCACCCCGACGATCGAAGCGAACGACTTCGCCGTCAGTCCCGAGCGCGACCAGACGTCCAGCAAGACCACGCGCTGCGGGGGCGGCAACGGCGATTCCTCCGCCGGCGAGCGACGCCGCCGCACCCGCGAAGGCCTCTCGCGAGTCTCTCCAGAGAGTGCCGGCTCCGCCGGCGTCGATCCCGACCCGAGCCCTTCCCCGTCGCCTGCTCGTCCGTCCATCGCCTCTCCCTCTACGCGGCCTCCGGCCGCCTGAAGAAGGGGGCGATTACTCCGGTCGTTTCTTCCGATTTAGCTGACAGGATTTCGGGGAGGAGTACACCCACTCCGTGATCTCTAGCGACAACTTCTCTTGTATCTGCGCGTCCGTTCGTGTCGGGTGCCTGGAAATGCAACACACGTATGTGTCTGGAGTCTGCTCCCGATGCTCCGGGGCGATCCAGTATTCCTTGCCGTCGGCCTTGCTGAGGCCGAGCGCAAACACCGCGGTCAGCCACATCTCCCTGGCCTTCTTGAAGCGGACATCGCGGAGCACGCGATCGCGTCCGTATTTCGCCAAGATCAGGTTGAATCGCGCAAGT
>DASTKG010000147.1:0-4331 GCA_035716005.1 Candidatus Eiseniibacteriota bacterium | reverse complement strand
CGGCAGCGAGATCTGGTACACGGCGGCGTCGTCCGGAAACGCGCGGGAACTCCGCGCCGTGACGCCCGAGGGCGTGGCCCGGAACGTCTCCGGGTACCCCGGCATGATGCGGCTCTTCGATGTTTCAACGCCCGGTCACGTCCTCCTCTCCCGGGACAACGTGCGCATGGGGATCTATGGAAAGGCTCCGGGCGACCCCCGGGAGAGGGACCTCTCGTGGCTCGACTGGTCGCTGCTGCGGCAGATCTCTCCCGATGGAAAGAGCGTCTTCTTCGACGAGGAGAACGAGGGGATCGGCCCGAACTACGTCACCTGCATTCGCGGGACGAACGGCTCGCCCGTGGTCCGGCTGGGCGAGGGGAGCGCGGGGGCGATCTCGCCCGACGGGCGCAAGGCGCTCAGCCGGATTCCTCAACCGGGCAGCCCGCTCACGATCTACCCCACCGGTCCGGGCCAGAAGACGCAGGTCGACGTGGGGGGCCGAGACCTCAGCTTTCCGATTCTGTTTCTTCCCGACAGTCGACGTGTCTTCGTGGCGGGGCGCGGAGCCGAGGGAGCGCCGGCGGCGTGGATTCTGGATCTCGAGACGAGCTCGTGGACAACGCTCGAGGTCGCGTGGCCGGGCGCGATTCGCAACGCCGCCGTCTCGCCCGACGGATCGACGCTGGCGGTCTCGATGGTGGGGGGAGCCACCCTGCTGATTCCTCTCGATGGTGGCGCGCCGAAGCCGGGGCCCAGGCTCGAGGCGGACGAACTCGTCGCGACCTGGCACAGCGACGGCACCTCGATCTTCGTCCAGCGAGGCGGCCTGCCGCTCGTCGTCACGAAGGTGAATTTGGAGTCCGGCGCCCGAGAGCCTTTCATGGAGCTGCGACCGGCCGACACCGGGGGCGTGACCCGCGTCTTCAACGCGAATCTCACGCTCGACGGCGAGGCCTACGCCTACGGCTACAATCGGACTCTCTCCGATCTCTACGTCGGCGACGGCCTGCTCTGAGGTGGCCGCTAGTGGGCTTCGACCGTGACCGAGTCGGGCAGGTCTACCTTGATGTTCACGTCCTCGTTCTTGTCGCCGACGGTCGCGGAGCCTTCGATGGTCGTGCCGGCGCGTTTCTCGGCCGGCTGACGTCGAGACATGGCCCAGATCGAGATAGCGGCGACGACGAGAAGGGCGACGACAACGATGATCACGGTGTTCGGGCTGCTTCCGCTGCGTTCAGTGCTTGGCATGGTTCCTCCCTCTAAGCGGACTCGCCGCACGTTGAAGCCCGCGCGGCGCGGGACCCCCATGTCAAGGACAAGGCATGAACCGCGCCAGGGCGCCCGGTTCTCGGCACCCATGGCAACTCCTTGGTCCCACCGTGGTTGCCGCGACCATTCGATCGTGGCCCCGAGTTGGCTGCGCATGCCCCGACGTCGATCTTTCAATAACCCCTGTAACTCGGGGGACCGCGGCATCCGCGGGGCTTCGGCCTGAGCCGTCCGCGGGCGAATCTACGCATATCGGGTAGACCGCTCCTGTCGACCGCTCACTCTCAAGGAGGTTCACGCATGCGCAGCGCTCCACCCCCCCGCATCTCGGCTCGGTGGTTTCCCCTGGTTCTGCTGCTCGCGTTCGGGCTCCTCGGGCCCGGCGACGTCTCGGCCCTGCCCGGCGTGGGCAAGCTGAAGAAGTCCGCCGAGGAGAAGGCGGCCAAGGCCGCCGGAGTGTCGCAGGAGGAGCAGGCGCCGGCGATCACCAACGACACCGTTGTGTTCGACGACGTGGTCTTGGAGCTCACGCCGGCACGCCTCGAGGGGATCGTCGCCACCTTCAACGCCGCGAAGTCGGCCAGCGCCGGGCGGCCGGAACTCGTCGAGAAACTGAACAAGGCCCAGGAGGAACGAAACAACTACTGGGACAAGCACGAGGAAGAGATTCAGGCGGTTCGGCAGAAGCGCGACGATGCGGAACTCTGCCGCCAGGATGGCTTGAGGGAAATGATGGACCGGAAGACGGCGGAATACTCCCAGAAGGCGCTCTCCGATCCGGCGATCCGCGACAAGTACATGAAGATCGCGCAGCAGTACAACGCCGCCGCCGCGAGCGGCGACACCGCGGCCACGAAGGCGGCTCAGGAGGCGATGATGAAGGTGATCCTGCCGAGCCGCGAAGACACGCTGGAGGTCTACAAGAAGTGCCCTCCCGTGCCCGCGCCGCTTCCGTCGGAAACGAAACTCGACGCGATGGACAAGGAGATCGCCTCGCTCAACGGGCGGATCCGGGATATCGACGGAAAGGTCTCCGAGGCGCAGGCGCAGCAAGGCGGCATGACGCGCGGGCAGTTCGCCATGGCCTCGGAGCGGATCCAGATGTACCTGTCGTGGCGGCAGTCGAAGTCGTATTCGAAGTCGGCGACGCGAGGGTTCTCGAAAGAGGAGATCGACGCGCTCGAGAAATATCTGGAGAAGCTGATCGCCGCGATGGGCTAGCGCGGTGCTCCGCATGCGAACGGCGCCGGCGGTCTTCCTCGCAGTTTGTCTGGCCGGAGGACTCGGGGCCGGACCTGCCACGGCCGCCGCGGCGCGGGCGACCACGAGCCTCTCCGTCTGGAGTTCCGGCGGATGGCGGACGTGGTGGCGCGCCGACGCCGCCCCGGCGCGATGGTCGGCGCCCGACTCGCTCCTCTCCGGTTCGCTATCGTGGAGCCGACTCGGCGCCGGAGCGGAGTGGGCGACCGCGCGGCTTGCCTGCGCCGCCCCGGCCTGGCGCGCGAAACTGATCGTCGTGCGCCTCGATCCCTCGCTCCTCGACCTCTCCCTACAGCTCGACATGACTCGCGACCAGCGCCCCGCCTGGACGATCGATCGCGCGCCGAACGACGCGATCCTGGCCGTGAACGCGGGGCAGTTCGTGGGCGGGATGCCGTGGGGCTGGGTCGTGAGAGAGGGAACGCGGCTTTTCGAGCGTGGTCCGGGACCCCTGTCGAGCGCGATCTCGTTCGACGCGGCGGGGCGCGTCCGCTGGGCCCACGGAGGCGCTCTGCCGTCGGCCGACGGGGTCTCGACCGGATTTCAATCCTACCCGACTCTCCTCGCCGGCGACGGCGCGGTGCCGGAGCCGCTTCGGACGCCGGGCCGCGGCGTCAGCCACACGCATCGCGACGCGCGACTCGCGATCGGGGAGACGCGGGACCGTCGCATTCTCGTCGTGCTCACGCGGTTCGACGCGTTCGGCGACGTCTCCGGGGCGCTGCCGCTCGGCCCCACGACGCCCGAGATGGCCGCCATCATGGGCGCGCTCGGCGCGAGCGACGCCATGATGCTCGACGGCGGAATCTCGGCGCAGATGCTCCTGAGGGAGCCGGGCGGGAAGCCGCCGCTTCGCTGGCCCGGGATGCGAAAGGTGCCGCTGGCCCTGATCGCGCGGGAGCGATCGACGCCCACGCGCTGAGCGGGGACCCCGGATCTCGGCGAGATTTCGAGCCGAGCGGGGATACAATCACCGACATGCCTCGCTCGACGCGCCTCCCCGTACTCGTCGTCTTCCTCGCCGCCGTGGCTCTCCACCAGGCGCGGCCCTCCGGCGCGACGCCGCCCACGCCACCCTCGCTCGCCTGGCCCTCTGGGGGCGTTCCCATGATCCAGCAGCCGGGCGACCAACGCATGGGTGACATGATCGGCGACGGCCGCGGCGGGGCGTTCGTGGCGGGCATCGATTCGCACCTCGGGGAGAGCGAGGCCGACGTCTACCTCCAGCGGGTCGAGTCCACCGGTCGCATCGCCTGGCCCGCGTATTCGACGGCAGGCGTGCCGATCTGCACGGCGCCGAAGAAGCAGTTCCTGGTGCGGCTCGCTCCGGGCGGCGCGGGCGGGGTGATCGCGACGTGGCACGACGAGCGAGGTGCCACGCCCGACATCTACGCGCTTCGCGTCTCGGAGGACGGCGCGATCGCGCCATCCTGGCCGGTCGACGGGGCGGCGATCTGCACGGCGGCCGGCACGCAGACGGACCCGGTCATCGCGCAGGACGGAACCGGGGGCGCGTACATCGCGTGGGAGGACTTTCGAAACGGCTTCGCCAACGGACGCATCTTCGCGCAACGAGTGCTCGATGACGGCGCCATCGCGAATCCATGGCCGGAGAACGGAATTCAACTCGCCAACGGCACGGGGATCGAATTCCAGCCCGCGATCCTTCCGGCACTCGGGGGTGGCGCGTTCGTGATCTGGGTTCGCTACTGGCCCGCTCTCGGGAATTCGGACCTGATCGCGACGCGCATCATGGCGTCGGGGGCGATCGCGCCGGGTTGGCCGGACAGCGGGCTCGCGATCTGCTCGGCGCCGGGTCG
>DASTKG010000146.1:0-18017 GCA_035716005.1 Candidatus Eiseniibacteriota bacterium | reverse complement strand
GGTGGTGACGCGCTCGACACGGCCGAACCAGGCCATGAACTCGTCGAAGCGCGTGAAGTAGTTCCAGGTGGTCCGGAAGACGGCGCCGCGGAAGCGCGACCAGTCGACGGCGGGGTCGGCCCAGTCGACGCGAACGGCCGTCAGACCCCGGCGCGCCAGGGCCTCGGTGAGAAGCCGGTCGTCGAGGAGGATGTTCGCCAGATACCAGTCGCCTTCGGGGGCGACCGCGGCGGAGAAGCGCTGTTCGGTGAGCAGGGCAACGTCGGCGGCGGGGGGCGTCATGAGCGGACAAGGTTATCCTACCCGACGTCCCACGCCAACGCTCGATGCTCCGGATGAGCCGGACCCGGATTTCGGATCCGCTCAGGGAGCCGACCGCCGCCGACTCACACCCACAAGACGATTCGCCCGATTTCCTCCTCGATGGCCACCGTGTCGCGTCCCGATCGGAGCGCCGCGAGGTTCATGTCCACCACCGCCGTTCCCTTCCGCCCGAACGAGTCGCGCACCGCCGCCTCGAGGGAGGCCCAGCTCACGGGGAGCCGGCTGCTCGCCGCCCCCACCATCACCGTGTTCATCGCCTGGACGTCGCCGGCGTCGCTCGCGATCCGCTCGGCGTCCACGATGGTGGCGTGAGGCAGCGCCCGGATCTTCCGGAGCACGTCGATGAGCGGCGGGTAGTCCTTGATGTTCCGGAACGGATTCGACGCCGTCACCACTCCGCCCTCGGGGGCGAGATACGGCGCGTAGCGAAGGCTCTCGATCGGTTCGAGGCTCAGAATGAGGTCGGCGGCGCCGCGTCCGATGAGATCGCTCTCGATCGGGCGGTCGGAGAGTCGCAGATGGGCCTGCACGGCGCCGCCTCTCTGAGCCATTCCGTGGATTTCGGACTGCTTGACGTAGAGACCTTCCCGCATGGCCGCCAAGCCGATGATGGACGCCATGGAGAGCACTCCCTGTCCTCCGACGCCGGCGAGAAGAATATCGCACTTCATTTCACACCTCCTGCGTGAAGCGCCTCTTCGAGGACCGCGTTCACGAGCGGAGATTCCTCGGTCACCGGATCTTCCGCCGGCAGGCGCGTCGCGATCTGTTTGCAGGCCCGTCGCGCGACGACGACCGACAGGCCGTGATAGGCGATCTCGCGCTTCAGAACTTCGGCGTTCCCGTCCACCCGCCGCGGGTGGGCGTCGAGGACGTGGAAGTGCGCGCGGTCGACGCCGAGCCCTCGGACGATGGCGTCGAGCCGCGCCGACGGCACGATGGTCTCCTGCGTTCCCGTCATCGCCACCGTCTTGTTGTCGAGGATGAGCACGGTCATGTCGGTGTTGGCCGCCGCCGCGTCCATGAGGGGGGTGATGCCGGAGTGGAGGAACGTGCTGTCGCCGATGACCGCGATCACGGGCCAGACGCCCGCCTCGGACGCCCCTTTCGCCATGCCGATCGAAGCGCCCATGCAGACGCACGTCTCGACGGCGGTGTAGGGCGGGAGCGCCCCCAGCGTGTAGCAGCCGATGTCGGAGGTGACCATCGGCTTCTCGTGCTCGCCCAGCGCCCGGAGGAGCGCGTGGAACGCGTGGCCGTGCGGGCAGCCGTCGCAGAGCTGCGGCGGGCGGCCCGGAAGCTCCAGACCTTGCAGGGATACCGCGGCGCGCTCGGGCAGGCCGAACGCGGCGCGAACCAGATCGGGCGACAGCTCCCCGGTGGCGGGAACTTCCCCGCTCATCCGGCCGAGCACCGCCACCGCCGGCGGCAGCAACCCGCGTAGGCGGCTCTCCACGAACGGCTGCCCGTCCTCGAGGACGAGGATCCGCTTCGAGGCCGCGGCGAGCTTCCGCACCAGCGCCGTCGGGATCGGATAGGCCCCGACGTGAAGATGCGAGGGGCTCGCGGGGAGATCCGCGCACGCCTCGTGGAAGTAGTTCCGGGCGATCCCGGTCGTGATGACCCCCAGCTCGGAGTCGCGGAGTGCGAGGCCGTTCCAGCCGCACGTCTCGGTGTAGTCGAGGAACTCCGACTGGCGATCGACCAGCTCCTTCCACTGCCGCCGGGCGTTCATCGGGAGCAGGATCCAGGTGCTCTTCTTCGGTGCGCGGCGGATCGGATTCTCGGCGCGCGCTTCGCCGACCTGAACCATCGTCCGGCTGTGGGCCAGCCGCGTCACGAGCCTCAGGAGGACCGGCACGCGGAAGCGCTCGGATAGCTCGAACGCCTCGCGCGTCATGCTGTAGGCCTCCTGCTGCGTCGCCGGCTCGAGACAGAGAACGCGCGCGAACTCCGCCAGATAGCGGCTGTCCTGCTCGTTCTGCGAACTGTGCATGCCGGGATCGTCCGCCACGGCCACGACGAAGCCGCCGTGGACCGCCACGAGCGCCGAGTTCACGAACGGATCGGCCGCGACGTTCAGGCCGACGTGCTTCATGGAGACGAGCGCGCGCCGCCCCGCGAAACTGACGCCGAGGGCCTCTTCGTAGGCGGTCTTCTCGTTGGCGCACCACGCGGCGTGCGGCGCGCCGAGTTTCGCGTGATGGTCGAGGAGGTATTCGAGGATTTCGGTCGAGGGTGTTCCGGGATATCCGTACGCGGCGCTCAGGCCGGCGTGAAT
Organism: Candidatus Eiseniibacteriota bacterium; assembly: GCA_035716005.1. Lineage (GTDB taxonomy): Bacteria > Eisenbacteria > RBG-16-71-46 > SZUA-252 > SZUA-252 > SZUA-252. Next base: position 15,412 of record DASTKG010000146.1, on the reverse strand, counting down.
TGCGCCGAGCGCCACGCTCTCGTCACCAAGCAGGATTCGCTGAGACACGTGGCCTCCGAGTGGGCGCGCGGGCCGACCCGATCGACCCGCGACTCCGGCGCTGGAAGTCGGAGTGCCCTGTCGGAGGAATCGTCATGCATGGGGTGTGCCCCATGACGGCCTTCGGGAGAGAGTTGCTTACTCGCGGAGTGCCTTGAGGTTATACCGCCGCCGTCGCCACGCTGACCGTGGGCCGGGGCGCCGGAACGACCCGGAATGACAGGCTGTCAGGTCAGCGGGTCAGCCACGTCGCGATGGAATGCCACGCGGCGGTCTGCGCGAAGAGGATCCGGGCCGGCTGCGAGACGATGACGAGGAGCGCCCCCCACACGAAGGCCGGGTGGAAGCGGCCGTTTCGGATTCGGTCGTAGGCGAGGGCGCCGAGAATGAAGAGATCGGTGATGCCGAGGAACGCGGGAATCCCGTACGGCCGTATGAAGGCGATCCGCGCGATGGCCGGCGTCAGGATGGCGAGGGTGCCGACGAGCATGAGCCGCCGATGAATATCGGTGCGCCGCCGGAAATAGAGCGCGAGCCCCACGAGGGTCGGGAAGAGGACGACGTCGGTGAGCGGCACGATCAGGAAGACGAGCGGCGGCGGTCCGTTCGGCGGCGTGAAGCCGTTCTTCGCCGAGGCGATCGCGGCGAGGAACCCGACGACCGGCATGGCCGCCGCGAGGAATCCGCCCGCGACCCCCAGCTTCCGGTGGATGTCGGTCCGCTTCGCGGCCACGAGCCGCACCTGCGTGACGAAGAGCGCGATCCACGACGTGAAGAGGATCCCGTGGAGGATGACGAGGCCCGTCAGCTCCTTCTTCGGCTCGAAGAGCGCGCGAAGGTAGAACGTGGGCGCGAATCCGGCGAAAACCGTGAGCGCGATGAGGACGGCCATCACGGTGTAGAAGCGGCGGTCCTTCCCGCGCGGAGCGACGGCCGCCGGCGTGATCGTGTTCACGGGGCGCCTCCCGGGCTCGGGCTAGGCGGGACGGAGAGGGCCTCGCTTCGCGGCGAGGAGTACATGACGCGCGCGTAGCCAATCGCGAGGAGCGCGCAGATCGCCAGCGCCGCCCACGTCGGAAGTTCGGCGAACTCGCCCGCGCCCCCGCGGAAGGCGCGCCGCGCGAACGTCGTCGCGGCGATGAAGAAGAACGCGAGATTCGCCGCGACCACCGGCCGTCCATAGATGCCGCCGATCGTCGCGAACCGATTCATCCAGTCGAGAAAGCCGAGCGCGAAGAGGGCGCCGCCGAGGAGCTGCACGACCAAGGCGCCCGCCGGCTCGCCCGAGTTCGCCAGGAGCGCGGCGATCTCCACGGGGGCGAAGAGCGTGGCAAGTCCTCCGACCATGAGAAGAATCGCGGACGTCACCAGAATCGGCTGCGGCTTCACGGCGCCTCCTATCGGAAGTTCCGAATCAGAACGACGTTCTGGCTCGACTCGCCGTAGGTGAAGTAGACGCGGCTTCCGTCGGAAGCCCACTTCATGTCGGCGATGTCTCCCGTTCTGAAGTCGGTCAGCGCGACGGGGTTGCTCCCGTCGGCGTCGGTCACCCAGAGATTGCGGGTGGCGTTGCCTTCGGTCGACCGGAGAAGGAGGAGGCGCTTGCCGTCCGGCGACCACTCGTGCCGGCTCAGGCGGCCGTCGGAGAAGTGGGTGATCTCCTCGGGCGATCCGTTCAGGCGGAGCCGATAGAGATTCCTGAATTCATTCGAGGCGTGCGTGTAGCTCACGCCGTTCCCGTCGGGGGTCCATCGGGGGTTGACGACTCGCGGAGGAGCCGGCGGCGCCATGCCCGGGCCCCCCGCCGTCGGAATGATGTCCGGCACGAACGTTCCCTGGCCGTTCACCTCCCGGATCGCCGTGTGGGCGATGCGGCTCCCGTCGGGCGAGAACTGCGCCGAGGATCGAACGCTCCGCCCCAGCCGGATCGGCGTGCCGCCGTCCGAGGAGACGCTCCAGAGGACATCCGCATCCTCGGTCTTGTTGAAGAGGATGACACGGCCGTCGGAAGAGACGTCCACGAGCAGTTCCCCCGTTCCCGTGGTGATCTGCCGCGCGTTCTCTCCATGCTCGTCCATTCGCCAGATGTGGAGCACCAGATCCGCTCCGGACTGGCTGTAGATGATCCCGGCCCCGGGCCGGAAGAAGGGATTCAGCGCGATGTTCTGCCCGGCGGTGAGCGAGCGTTCGTTCGAGCCGTCCGCGCCGATCGCGAAGATCTGGGGGTGCCCGTCCTTGACCGCCGAGTAGAAGACCGTGCTGTCGGGACCCGGCTCCAACGCTTGCGTCCCGCCGTCGTCGGCCGATCCGAACGTGACTTGACGCACGGCTCGAGCTCCTGTCGGCGACGCCACCCAGAGATTCGCCGCCTGGCGGAATCGCACGGCGGCGATGGTCCCGCCGTCGGCGGAGACGCTGAGATTGCCGTATCCGTCGGCACCGGACGTGAGCGGCGACGTCTCGCCTCCGGGGTAGGCTACCCTCACGAGCTGTCCGTTCGTGAAGGTCGAGGGATCGAAGACCGAGATGAGGAGGCCGCTCCCGTCCGGAAACCAAGTGAGATCGAGCGCGCCGGCCCACGCGGCCTTCCCGAGCGGTGAGCGCTTGCCGTCCGCGACGCTGTAGGTGGCCACCGAGGAGGAGAGCGCCCCGCCGCCACCCGCCTCGATCACGGCGACCTTCTTGCCGTCCGGGGACCACGCGGGCTGAACGAAGTTGAGGGGTGGCGAGGCGCTCGCCAGCACGCGCTCCTTGCCGCCGTCGAGATCGAGCACGACCAGCACTTCCCGATTCTTGTGCGGCTCGCCGCGCCGGAAGCAGATCTGCTTTCCGTCGGGCGAGAAGGTGACCCTCGAATCGACGTCGTAGGCTCGCTTCCGGGGGGTGCCGCCCAGAGCGGGAACCTCGAAGACCGCCGTGTAGCCGTCGCGATCGGGGTCGGCGCTCTGGTAGTAGAGATAGTTCCCGTCGGGTGTGAAGGTGAGGCCGGTGGGCGCGATCTTCTGGGGCGGCAGGATCTGCACGTCGCTTCCCGTGGCGACCTGCCGCACCCAGAGCGTCCGGCTTCCATCGAGGAAGAGCGAGTAGGCGAGGTAGCGCCCGTCGGGCGAGAGCGCCGCGCCGTTCGCCGAGCCGCGGTTCGTGACGGTGCTGACCTTGATGGCGGGCGGCGCCGCGGGCGCCGCGGATTTGCCGCCGCCTCGGGCCAGGATGAGGCCGCCGGCGACCACCACGCCCAACACCACGACGCCGGCGATCCACGCGGCCGGCGAAATCTTGCGGCGGGGGGCGGGCGGCGCGCCGAGCGCCGACGATCCGCTCCCCGAGCTTCCGGACGGCGTCAGCGAGTCGTACTCGTCGACGATCTCGCGCAATTCGATCGCGAGATCCTTCGCCGACTGGAAGCGCTGATCGGGGCTCTTCGCCAGGCAGCGTCGGATGAGCCGGCGCACCTCGGTCGGCACGTCCTTGTTGATCTCCTCCACCGGGGTCGGCTTGTCGTGAAGAATCTTGTGCATCGTCTCGACGTTGGAATCGGCCATGAACGGCTTCGTGCGCGTGGCCGCCTCGTAGAGGATGCAGCCGAAGGAGAAGATGTCGGAGCGATGGTCGACGGTGGCGCCGCGCACCTGCTCGGGCGACATGTAGCCGACGGTGCCGAGCACGGCGCCGGCGCTGGTCCCCTCGCCCGCGTGGGTCGCGCCGCTCGTGACGTCCGCCTCGGTCGGGGCCTTCTCGGTCAGCTTGGCGAGGCCGAAGTCGAGCACCTTCGCGAAGCCGTCCTTCGAGACCATGATGTTTCCGGGCTTCAGGTCTCGATGGACGATCCCCGCGGCGTGCGCCTTGGCGAGCCCCTCCGCCACCTGCGCCAGGTAGCCGAGGAGCGTGCGGAGGTCGGTCTTGTCGTGGTGGATCTTCGTCGTCAGCGTGTCGCCGCTCACCAGCTCCATCGAGATGTAGTGGAGCCTGGACGAGCCCGGCTCCTTCGCGCCGCCGCTTTCGGCGCCGCGCACGTCGTCCTGCCCGATCTCGTAGATCGTGACGATGTTCGGATGATTGAGCGACGAGGCCGACTTCGCCTCCCGGACGAAGCGCCGGACGCGCTCCTCGCTCTGGACCAGTTCGGGCGGGAGGATCTTGAGCGCGACGTTCCGCTCCAGAGTCTGGTCCTGGGCGAGATAGACCTCCCCCATGCCGCCGGCGCCGAGCGGGCCGACGATGCGGTAGTGGGCGATCTGGTCCTGGGGCTGGAGCGTGCGGGCGGATGCCATGAGGGGGGATTCTACCCGGAGGCGGCCGGGAAGGCTATGGCCCCGCCCGCTCGAGGGCGCCCGGCTCACCGGCAGGCCGAGCGCCCCACGGCAGCGGGCTGGTCACTTGACCAGGATCATCCTCTTCGAGGCCTCGTACGCCCCGGCCTTCACACGGTAGAGATAGACGCCCGACCCGACCTCCCGGCCTCGCTCGTCCCGCCCGTCCCAGATCACCTGGTGCCGGCCGGCCGGTCTCGGAGCGTGGACGAGAGTCCTCACCTTCCGGCCGTCCACCTGGAACACCTCCAGGCTCACGGCGCCGGCCTCCGGCAGATCGAACCGGATGACGGTGCTCGGATTGAACGGATTGGGAGAGTTCTGATAGAGCGCGTGCGTCGCCGGCAGGCTCGACGATGTCTCCTCGACACTCGTGATGGAGTTCACCATGCCGAACGTCTCATCGCTCGAGTCGTAGCCCATGACGCCGTCGCGGTCGAAGAGATAGACGCGGAGCTTCGCGGACGGCGAGACGACGTTCGGGACGCTCCAGGAGTAGCTTTCGCCGACGACGTGGTCGGCGATCGCCGTCCAAGAATCGCCCCGATCGGTCGAGTAGTAGAGCGCCGCGTAGTCCGGACTCCATCCGATCGGATTCCTCCACGAAAGGAGGTAGGGCACTCCCGTCAGGAGCAACTCGCCTCCGTTGGGCGAAGTCACCACCGGCCGGATGACTCGGACGATCCCGTCCGCCTTGAAGTACGTCGTGTTCTCGACCTCGCCCGTGAGCCAGATCGGCACCGTCGGCCCTTCGGGGAGCAGGGCTTCGACCTGCTGGCGGTCCATGCGGAAATGCAGATCGGGAACCCCGTTCCCGTTGAAGTCGCCGATCATGAGGTCGTCCTGGGTCACGCCCAGAACGTCGCGGAACCGGACCGACGAGAGAACCACGCGTCGCGGATCGAGGCCCGGCGGCAGCTCCACGTAGGCGTTCGTGAATCTCCCGTTGCTGTCGAGGTTGAGCGTGTTCGGGTCGAAGTCCGACGCGGCCGCCCCGACCAACGCCACGTGGAGCAGGAGCGGCGTCCCCACGTCGGGATGCGCCGGGTCGTTGCTCACGGTCAGGAACGTGGCCGTGTAATTCCCCTCTTCCAGCTCGCTCGCGTCGATCGAGACCGTCACCGGCATGGAGCCGCCCGCGGGAACGACCCCCGACGGCGGCGAGACGGACACCCAGGGAGGCGGCGTGCTGAACTCGATCGCCATGTTGTCGCGCGGATACGAGGCGTTGAACGACACCCCCAGTCCGTCGCCGCGCGAGCCGTCCTGCATCCCGACGGTCACGCCGGTCGAGCGGTCCCCGACCTTCAGGTACTGATAGACCACCTCGCCGTTCGGGCGGAGGATGATCTGGAACGTCGGGAGCGAGGGCAGGATGGGACCGAACGTCAGCATGTTGTTGTACTGCACGATCAGCTGCGTGCCGTCGAAGTGGTAGTAGACGCTCGAACCGACATCGGTGCGGTGGATGAGGTCGTCCCAGAAGGGAGCGAGCATGTTCTCGGGGACGCCGGGGCCCGCGTTCGGAAGGGGTTGGTTCTCGTACGAGCTGGAGGAGCTGGTGAAGCTGATCCAGCCGTTCGTGCAGACCCTGAACTGGTGAAAATCCGAGCCGTAGAACGGGAACGAGAACCCGATCGGGAACGGTCCGAGCGTCCGGTCGTCGTCGTACGAGCTGAACGCGACCTTCGTCCCGATCGCCGAGATGTCGTGCCACTGGAACGTCGGACCGCCCGGATCGTCGCTGTCGATCCAGAAGTGGCCGAACGCGTCGGGTCCGCCCGCGCCGAGCAGACCGGCGCGCGGGTCGGTCTCTTCCTTTCCGAGGGAGAGATAGCTGCCGAGCGCCACGGGAACCCGGGTGGCGTCCGCGGTCTGAACCTGGAATCGCAGGTCGCTCCCGCCCGTGTTGGAGACCGTGAGGACGCGCGTCGCCTGGCCGCCCGGCATGGCCGCGATTTCCAGGTCCCCCGGCGCGATCGCGATCGCCGGCGGGACGAGCGCCACGGCGACCAGCGGTACGAAGGTGGGCGAATCGGGGTCGTTGCTGTGAAGCGCGAGAGTGCCGCTCCGAACGCCCAGCGCCCCCACCGTGTAGGTGACGCTCACCGTCGCGCTCTGAAGAGGCTGAAGCGAAAGGGCCGAAGGTGAGACGGTGAAATCGGGGAGGCCGGCCGAGATCGACGTCACGTCGAGGCGGTCGGTCCCGAGGTTGGTGACCAGCAGCGAGCGGACGGCCGATTGCCCCGTGTAGAGTGTGTCGAAGTCGAGGCTGGCGGGCGCCACCGCCAGATCCGGGATTCCGATCACGTGGAGCGACACCGGCACGGTGCGGTGCGGCGCGGCGGGGTCGTTGCTCTCGACGTCGAGCGTCGCGGCGTAGTCGCCGATGAAGAGCCCGGACGAGTTGAACTCGAGATCGATGGGAAGCGTGCCGCCGGCCGGCACCGATCCCCCGAGGGGATTCAGCGAGAGCCACGAGGGCCCGGCCGCGAACCGCACGGCGAGTCCGTCGTGGACGTACGGCTGGTTGAAGGCGGTCGTGAGTCCGTCGCTCAGGCTCTGGTTCTGGATGCCGACGGTGGCGGACGACACCTGGCCGATCATGCTCGCGTACTGGAAGAGCACGGCCCCGGTGGGATAGAGGATCACCTCGAAGGTGTAGGGCCCGCCGAGGCCCAGATTGTAGACCGTGTCGAACTGAACGATGAAGCGCGTGCCGTCGTTGCGGTAATAGGCGCGAGACGCCGCCGTGAAGAGGAGATCGTCCCAGAACGCCGCGAGGAGGTTCGGGGGCGCGAAGGTGCTCGGCAGCGGCGTGTTGCTATAGGTGGCGCTGGACGACGTGAAGCTCAACCACCCGTTGGTGCAGACCCGCACGGCGTTGAACGACTGCCCGTAGAATCCGAAGTTGAAACCGATCGGAACCGGCGGCGACGTCATGTCGTCGCCGGTGATCGGGATGGACGTGCCGGTGGCGCGGATGTCCACCCATTGGTAGACGGGGCCGCCCGTCTGGTCGCTGTCGATCCATCGGTAGCCGTAGAGATCCGGGCCGCCGCTACCGAGCGTCACGACGTCGCCGGTGCGGGTGTCGGGAGCCCACTTGTCCGGCGGCGGGATCGAGTCCAGCGCCACGGCCGCGGCGCCCACCCTGGCCGACGCGGCGAAACGGAGATCGCTCCCCCCCACGTTCCCCACGGAGAGCGTGGCGTGGCCGATCGTCCCCGTCTCCTGGTCCCTGTGGATCGACGTGGGCGAGAGGGTCAAGACCGGAGGCTCGAGCGCGACTCCCGTCAGATTCACGATCGTCGGGGACCCCGCGGCGTTGTGCGCGATGGTCAACGTGCCGGGCTTCGGCCCGGCGGTCTGCGGATCGAAGCTGACGGTCACGGGCCACGACGCGCCGGGCGCGAGCACGAAGGCGCCGGCGTTCACGCCGTAGGAATCGTCGCTCAACGTGATTTCGAACACGTTCAGCGTCTCCGTCCCGGCGTTGGTCACGGTCAGGAGGCGCGTCGCGCCGGCGCCCACGAAGAGCGAATCGAACTCGAGCGCCGTCGGAGAGACCTCGATCACCGGCGCTCCGGTCACGTGCATCGCGACCGGAACCGCGAATTCCGGCTCGTCGGGGTCGTTGCTCACCTGGACGATGCGCGCCCGGTAGTCGCCGGTCACGTGCCGGCCCGGGTCGAACGTCACGTCGAGCTGGACGGAGCCCCCGGCGGGAACCGATCCCGACGAGGGCGACACGGCGAGCCAATCCACGAGACCGACGGCGGCGCCCATCTCGCCTCTCAGACCGGAGAGGCTGGAGGCGGCGCCGTAGGCGGTCACCACGCGCTCGCTCTGGGCCGGGCCGAGGTCGCCCAGGGCGAAGTGAAGAATCGCGAGCCCGTCGTATCCGGCGACCGGACCCGCGGGGAAATCGACGTTGGTCGCCCGCTGGTACCAATCGGACCAGCCCTCCAGGTCCATGAAAGTCGGCGCCTGGCCGGAGGCGATGGCGACGTAGTTCTGCATCCACGCGTACGTCATGTTGTGCGGCCGGTCGTAGTCCCAGTTATTGAAGAACGTGCTGTCGGCGTCCCAATCGGCGAACTCCTTGAACACGATGTTCGACAGGGAGGCGCCGGCCGCGGCCTCCAGCGTCGTCTCGACCCGGATGTACGACCGTGCGCGAGGAAAGGTGATGAGGCGGCGGATGAGCAATCCCCCATCGAACGTCCGCGTCACGACTTCCACGACGACCCGGGCGGCCGAATTCTCGACTTCACGGTAGGAGACCGCGGTCAGGTTGGTGCGGGCGTCCTGCGCCGCGTACGCAAGTCGATCGATCCCGTCCCGAACGTAGGCCACCGTGTAGCCGGACTTCGGCGATCCGAGATCGAGGTGTTCCCTGCCGATCGGGAATTGGAACGGCATGATCTCACCGTACTCGGTCACTCCGAAGCGGAGCTGGGTCCCTTCATAGACCGCCTGAGCCGTGGGCGGCGGCCCCCCCGGGCTCGTTTCGTTCGGCTTCGGAAGGCGGAGCTCCGCGGGCACCTCGACCGGGCTTCCCGCCGCCGGGTCGGTGTCGCCGGGCCGGATTTCTACCGCGTACTTGAGATCGCTTCCCCCGAAATTCTGCACGGTGAGCGCTTGGTGCGAAATTTCCCCGGTTCGGAGATCGGCCGCCAGCGAGGAGGGATCGGTGGCGATGTCCGGCGGGACCAGCGCGACGCCCCGGAGCGGCACGGCGGCCGGCGAGCCGGCCGCGTTGTGGGCAAGCGAGAGCGTCGCCGGTTTGCTGCCGGCGCTGGTGGGCGAGAAGAGCACCGACACGACTTCCGTGTCCCCGACCGCGACCGAGAAAGCCCCGGGACTCGCGGCGTACGACGCTTCGTCGGACGCGACGTCGCTCACCGTCAGGACGTCGGTCCCGATGTTCGCGACCCGCAGGCTTCGAGAGGCCGTTTCGCCGACGAAGAGCGAGTCGAAATCGAGGGACGAGGGCGAAAGGGAGACGATCGGCACGCCGGTGACGTTCATCGTCGCCGGCACCCCGAGGACCGCCTCGTCCGGATCGTTGCTCTCGATCGTGAGCAGCGCGTCGTAGCGGCCCCCGATGAGGCCGGCCGCATCGAATCCCACCCGGACGCTGAGCGCGCCGCCGGCCGGCACGGTCGCCGACGTCGGATCGAAGGAGATCCAGGTCGGGCGACCCCTCGACAGGCTGTAGTCCGTCGCCTGGTAGAGCATCGGCCCGGCGTCGTATCCATTGAGATACAGGTACTCCCAGGTCATGCCGGTGGCGACCACGGTACCCTTGCCGACCCGATACTCGACCGTCGTCGGCAGGTGGGTGTCGTAGGTCTCCGTGATGATCCGCGCGCCGGCCGGAAGGTCCGTGACGCTGCAATGGTTGGCCGAATTGCCGTGCAGGACGCTCGGGAGCCCGGCCACGATCGGGTGACTCGGAAGGAGCACCCTGTTCTGGAGCTCCCCGCCGCCATAGAGGACGCGGGCGCCTCCCGCGATCGAGACGTTGCTCCCCTGCGTCGCCAGCTGGTATTGAACGACCCCTCCGGCCGACACGAACGCCGCGAACTTGGAGACGTTCGCGGTGAGAGCGGCGTAGTAGGCGCTGCTCTCGTCGCCCACCGTCACGATGAGCGCGAATTTCGAGAAATCGGTCGCCGCGATCTGGCCCGAGGCGATCACGGTCGGCGTGATGCCGAAGAAGGACTGGATGAATGCCGCCATGTTCAGGCCCCAGGCGGAACTCTCCTGGATCACGAGCACGGCGGGCTTGGTGTCGGCGGCGGGCGCGGCCGTGGGAACCGCCGTGTCGTCCCGCGCCTCCGCGGACGAGGCCGTCCCGGGCTCGCGCCCCGAGGGCGTGAAGCCCGTCCCGAGCGCCGCGCTCGGCCACTCGGCGCCGATCGCGAGCACGAGGTCGCTTCCGCCCGTATTGGCGACCGTCAGCGTCCGCTCGCCCGTCTGCCCGGTGAGAAGGTCGGCCGAGAGCGACGACGGATCGACCGCGACATCCGGCGCGATGAGGCCCGTTCCCTGAAGCGGAACGGTGACGATCGATTCGTCCGCGTCGTCGCTCGACACGCTGAGCGTCGCCATGAAGGATGCCGCAGCGCCGGGCGCGAAGGTCACCGGCAGAACGCGCACCGCGCCGGGGGCGAGGTCGAAGGCCGCCGTCGCGACCGAGAAGGCCGCGTGGTCGATGGAGAGGCCGCTCACGTGGAGCGCGTCGGTGCCGGCATTGACGACGAGGAGCGTGTCGGTGCGGGCCAGGCCCACGAAGACGCTTCCGAAGTCGAACGCGCCGGGACTCCACGCGATGTCCGGAGCTCCCGTGACGTGCAGAACCGCGGGCACGATCACGCTGCTCTCGTCGGGGTCGTTGCTCGCGATCGTCAGATCGATCCCGTAGTCGCCCCCCATGAGGCCCGCCGCGTCGAAGCGCGCGTTCAGCACGGACGACGATCCCGGCGCGACGGTCCCGTCGGCCGGCGCGACCAGCAGGACGGGCGGGAAGGAGCTGGAAACCGTGACGTCGTCGATGTACCACCCCTCGTTCAGCGCGCAGTTGCCGCAATCCCATCCGGCGCGGAAGCGAACGAGGATTTGTTCGCCCACGAAGGCGGAGAGGTCGAAGACGGCGGGGACGAAATCGGAGCCCACGCCGCCGCTATGGGCATAGGCCGCCTTGGACGCCAGCGGATTCCCGCAGTAGTCGTCGAGGACGTAGGGGTAGCCGGTCAGTGGGGCGACCTGCGTCCAGGTCGCGCCGCCGTCGGGGGAGACTTCCACGATGCCGCCGTCCGGATCGAAGCCGGGATCGCCGCAGTCGTCGAACCGGTACCAGTGCCAGAAGGTGAGCGTGGCGTCGTGCTGAAGCCTGAGGTCGATGAGGGGGGAGCGCAGCGCGTCCGCCCCCTGGGACTCGTGCTGCGCGACGCGCCAGCTCGTGGAGCCTCCATGGGCGCGCGCCGTCGACTGACCCCACATGTCGAGGCCCCCGTTCGTGGCCGCGTGGGTCCAGCCGTTCGCTCCGCTCTCCATGTCGTCGTGGAAGATGACCGTCCCGTCGAGAATGCCGGGACCGACGCGCTCCCAGAGCGGGAGAACCCCCGGTTGTGGTCCCGCCACGCTCGGCGGCGCCGCGGAGGGCGGCGCGGCGAGGAACGACGCGTAGCCCGAGAGGACTTCGTCCACGCTCCTCGAGGGGGGCGTGGCCGAAGGCGCGAGATCGGGAAACACGACATTCGTCACGCTGGCGTGGAACTCGAGATCGCTCCCGCCTTCGTTGGCGACGGTGAGCGCGCGATCCGCGATCTGGCCGGTGAGGAGGTCGGCGCTCAGCGAAGGCGGCGAGACGGCGATGTCGGGCGCGACCACGCCCACGCCTTGCACGGCGACGGAGAGCTCCGGCTCGTCGGGATCGTCGCTGCGAATCAGGAGTGCGCCTGCCAGCGGAGCGGCGCTCCCCGGATGAAAGGTCACCAGCACGGTGCGGCGCGATCCGATCGGCACGGTGAAGCTGCCCGGTGACGCGCCGAAGTCCGGCGAGGTCGCCGCGATCTCCGTCACGCTGAGCGGGTTCGTGCCGCGGTTCGCGATCACCAGCGTGTCGGTGCGGCTCCCGCCCACGAACACCTGGCCGAAATCGAACGACGTGCGCGAGAGATCGATGTCGGCGACGCCGGTGACGGTCAGGTCGACCGGGACGATCGCCACGGGCGTCGCGGGGTCGTTGCTCCCGATCCGGACCTCGGCGTGATAGGCGCCGCCACCGAGGTCGGTGGCGTCGATCGCCAGGTTCAGCGGTGCGCTTTGCCCGGCGAGCACGCGCCCCTCCAGCGGCGACACGTGGAGCCAAGCGGGAATTTGGCGGAATTCGATCGCCAGCCCGGCGTGAACGTAGGCGGTGTTGAACGCGACGTTCAGCCCGTCGTTTCGGGCCGCGTTCTGGATTCCGATCGTGCCGCTGTTCGTCGGCTCGCTCATGGTGAGGTACTGATAGACGATGCGGCCATCCGGATAGAGAAGGACCTGGAACGTGAAGGGCCCTCCCCCGCCGGTCCGCGGGACGTCTCTGTACTCGAGAATGAACCGCGAGCCGTCGTTGTGGTAGTAGGCGCGCCGCAGGCCGCTGAAGTTGAGGTCGTCCCAGAAGATGGCGAGGAGATTCTCGGGAGCGCCCGGATTCGGCAGCGGCTGGTTGGAGTAGGCGACCGAGGTGTTCGTGAAGCTGAGCCAGCCGTGGGTGCAGGCACGGAGCGAGCTGAACGCTCCTCCGTAGAAGGGGAAGGTGAACCCGATCGGAATCGGGCCGTAATTCTCGTCGAGACCGCTCATCGGGAGCTGCGTCCCGATCGCGCTGATTTCGACCCAGTCGAAGACGGGTCCGCCCGGCTGATCGCTGTCCATCCATCGGTATCCGAAGGCATCCGGCCCGCCGACACTCGTCAGAACGGGCTCGCCGACCCGCGGATCGTCCTCGCCGCGCGCGAGCGGCAGGTACTCCTGGAGGACGGAGGCGCCGCCCACGAGATTCGTCGCGATCGTGAAGTCGAGCGTCCCTTCTCCGTCGTTCCTCACGTTGAGAGTCGGGTTCGCGCTCGCGCCGGTCAGGAGCGCCTGCGCGATCGAGGCGGGGTCGAGGGCGATGGCCGGCGCCCCGAGAGTCGACTCCGAGACGACGTTCGAGATCGGCGATGCATTCCCCATCTCATCGAGCGCCCGCACGGCGACGTAGTAGGTCGTGGTGAAGTCGAGGCCCCCGATTTCCATCTCCTCGGTGGATCCGGCCGGCTGCGGGTCGGGCGCGCCGGCGGCGAGGGAGGCCGTCGGAAACGTCGCCTCCGTGAAGGGCGACGTCGCGTACCGCACCTCGTAGAGACTGGGCCTGCCGACGTCGCCGTCGTCCCCGGGCGCCGTCCACCGAACGCGCAAGCTGTTCGAGGCGGCCTCCGCGACGACGAGTCCGGTCGGCGCCGAGGGAGGGACGCTGTCCGGCTCGGCCATGGCGGCGAACGCGTTCACTCGCCCTCCCGTGGCCACGAGCCCGGAGAGAGCCGGCAGGGGATCGACGCTCGCCAGGAGGCGCGCCTTCAGCGATGTGAGCGGCGCCGAGGGAAACCGGGCCTTCATGACCGCCAGAACTCCCGAAACATGCGGCGCGGCCATCGAAGTGCCGCTGTTGAGCCCGTACCCCGAGCCCGGGATCGTGCTCAAGATGTCCACGCCGGGGGCCGCCAGGTCGACGGTCGTCGCGCCGTAATTCGAGAACGAGGCGATGTGGTCGGTCGCGTCGCTGGCCGCGACGGAAATGACGTTCGGGAGATCGTAGCCGGCGGGATAGAACGGTTCGAAGTCGTTGTTGTTGGAGGCGTTTCCCGCCGCCGCGACGAAGAGGATCCCGGCGTTGCCGGCGTCCGCGATCGCCTCTTGGAGCGCGAGCGAGTAGGCGCCGCCGCCCCAGCTGTTGCTCATGATATCGACGCCCATCGAGGTCGCGTACTCGATCGCGGCGATCGCGTCCGCGGTGGTGCCCGTGCCGCCGGAAGAGAGGAACTTGAGCGGCATCAACTTCACCTGCCACGCGACGCCCGCGACGCCGAGCCCGTTATTGCCGACGGCGCCGATCGTCCCGGCGACGTGCGTGCCGTGCCCACGGTCATCGTAGGGATCGTTGTCGTGGTTGACGAAATCCCATCCGCGAACGTCGTCGATGTAGCCGTTCCCGTCGTCGTCGATGCCGTTGGCCGGAATCTCCCCGGCGTTCAGGAAGATGTTCGGCGCCAGATCGGGGTGGCTGTAGTCGATGCCCGTGTCGATGATGGCGACGACCACGGCCGAGGAGCCGGTGCTGATGTTCCAGGCGTCGGTCGCGGAGATGTCGGCGCCCGGCAGGCCGCCCGTCTGACCGGTGTTGTTGAGCCCCCAGAGCTGCGGAAAGAGCGGATCGTTGGGCGTTACCGCTTCGGAGAGGATGTAGTTGGGCTCGATGATCTCGACCGCGGGGTGGCCCCGGTAGCGGTCGATCGCGCCCTGGACCGTTCCGGCCGAGATCAGATCCTGCTCCGCCCGGATTCGCCCGAAGGCTCGGACTCGGCTCGCGCCGATGTCGGACCGGATCGCATCGATGATGCTCTGCGGCGTGCCGGATCGAAACTTGATGATGAGTTCGCCCTCCTTGGCCGGAGGCGTCGCGTCGGCGGGCGCCGCCCACGCGATGGAAACGGCGAAGGCGAGGAAGAGGGCGATGCTCCGCAGCGCGAAGGACTCGAGGGATGGGCCACGCATGGTACGCCTCCCGTCAAATTCGCTCGTGCGAGCAACGAAGGCTCGAATCGGATGGGGCTGCTCGCCGGCCCCCCCCACAGAAGGTAGCGATGCCTGGATTTCGCGAGGAATGCATGTCGGCGCCGGCGATTCGTGGGGAGTGCTCGAATGCCGGCGCGGAAGTCCTTGGAAGCGGTGGCGGGACGGAGTCCGCAGGCCACCTCGGAACGACGGCGCGTTGGTTCCGAATTCTAGTCCCAGCGGCCGCCGACACCTACGATCAAGAACGCGGCGCGACACCAGATCCGAACGAGGTTCGTCGGTCTCCGCGATCCGCTTCCGCCGAGCTTCGAGAGGGAGGGCCGATTCCACGACCGGCGACGGGCAGCTCCACCTCGAAGCGGCTCAGTGCGTTACGCCAGACTGTAGCGGCCCCGCTGTCGTCATCGTCGGCGCGTGGGAACCCCGTGGAGAGCGCCCGGGCGGCATGTTCGCCCGGTTCTACTTGGGCACCAGGTCGATCCGCGTCCCGCTGGCTCGGCACGCCGAAGTTCCCTATGCTCCGCCCGGCGCCGTTCCCGCCGGGACGGCGCCGATCCGACCGACCGACCCTCCGCCGGAAAGGAGATCACGATGCCGACCGGAATCGACTACTCCCCCCGCGAGCGCTTCTGGCTGCTGGCCCTCGCCGCCGTCGGCTTCCTGGCCGTGAACGGCGCCTTCGTCTACGGAGTCGTGGCGAAGCCGGGCGCGCTCGCCGACGCGCTCTCGAA
>DASTKG010000145.1:0-8861 GCA_035716005.1 Candidatus Eiseniibacteriota bacterium | reverse complement strand
CGATTGGTTTGCCTCACTGAGCCCGCGCGGGCCTCAATCCCCGCCCCCGGGCCAAACGCATGAAGGCCGATCAAGGAATCGATCGGCCTTCACGGCTGCTGAAGGGGGGGTGCGTGCCCCCCGGGTGAATCATCGGGTCGGGGGACCGAGGGGCACGCGGGGGGTCGTTGTCGCTCCGCGCTACTTACCTCCCGCGGGGAGCGAGAAAGTGAAGTCGGGCGAGAGAGTCCGGATCTCGCGGGCGATGCCGCGGATCTGGTCGAGGTGTTTCCGCGCTCCCGTGCGCTTCCACTCCGCGTAGGCGTCGAGGAGACGGTCCTGCATGGCGCGAATCGCCAGCTCCCGGGCCTCTTCGTCCACGCTGCGCTCGAGACGGATCACCTGGGCGTCTTGGAATCGGGACACCAAGCTCCAGTACTCGCCCTTCATGTGCGAAAGCATCTTGTGATACCGCTCCAGACTCACCGTGAGCTTCTCGAGGACCGAGCCGAGCGTCGACGTCGGGTTCTCGAGGAGTTCTCCGTACGTGTAGGAGAAGTGATACCAGCCCGGGCTCCGTCCCATGTCGGCCTCCTCCCCCGGCAGCATCCCCTCGCGACGGCTCGGCACGTACGGGCCGTTCTGCTCGAAGATTCCCACCGAGACGAGAAGGAGGTCGGTCGGCGTCCGGAAGATCTGGTACTTCAGCGAGCCGCGAGACGAGCCCGCCAGTCGCCGCCACGCGGCGATGTCATAGCGCGAGAGAAGCCGGGTCCGTTCGGGCGGAAGGGGCACGTTCGCTTCCAGCTGGTCGCGAAGCGCCTCCAGGTACGCGTTCACATCCTCTTGCGGCAGTGGATCACCGTTCTGAGGCGTACCTTCCGCCCTCGTCAGCAGGAGACAGTTCATGGCGACGTAGGCGTGCGGCCGCACCTTCCTAGGAGCCGGTTTCCCCGCGATCACCTTTCTCGTTCCCGCCATGACCCTCTCCCCCTTTCTCGGACTTCCCTCTGCCGCGGCTTCCATCACCGCGGCGCACGTCCATCTCCCTTTGCACGCGCCGTGCCTGGGGATTCGAGCGGGGGTTTCGGGCCCATAACCATCGGAGTCGGAATCGATTGGCTACTTCGAGCCACGGCCTCGACGAGCCCTCGGAGGGTTCCTTCCATCCATCCGGTGGTCTATTTCAGCCCCAAGAGTGGGTGGAATTTCGCGGCTTCGCGCCGGGCGTGCGATTTGCGGCCAGGATTGCAACGAGCCCGCCAACCAGCGGCTGAAATCCCTCCGGAACGCCCTCCACGTGCCGATGAGATAATAGCGAAGAGACTGCGAGACAGAGAGTTACGTGCGGGCCGGAAAGGCCGCCCGTGGCATGAAGCTTGCCTTCCACTCTTTCGCTGCTCGTCCCGGCCGTCATCTCATGGAGCGACCACCATGGATCAGGTGCCTCTCTTGAAATCGGTTCTCGCCACGCGAGGCCTCGTCACGTTCAGCGTGGCCGGCTCGCGCTACGCGGCGCCGGTGGAAGAGGTGGCCGGGCTTCTCGACGCGGATCGGCTTTCGGCGCTTCCGAACCGAACGGCGCCCGTGGCGGGCGTCGTCGCCTTCCGTGGCGTCGTCGTTCCCGTTCTCGATCTAGCGGCCGCGCTCGGCGTGGAGGAGTCCCACGCGCCGACCGCCTACGCGATCGTGCTCGAACGCGGCACCGACCGTTTCGCGCTCCTCGTGCGCGGCATGCCTCGGCTCGTTCCGGCTCGCGACGCGCAGCTGAGGGAACAGCCGGCGGCGCCCGCGGAGCCGACCGAAACGCCGGCCGTTCACGCCGTCTACGAAATCGACGGGCGCGAAGTTCGCAGTCTCGATTACTGGTCCCTGATGGATTCGATCGCGCCGCCGGCCGCCTTTCGGCTGAGCGGGGTCGGCGGTCGCTGAGCAAAGGAGCGCGGCATGACGGACGCGGAACGCGGTCACCAGAACGATCCGAACACTCTTCGCCCGCCGTCGATCGCGAGCGCTCCGGCAGCTCCCATCTTCATCGTCTCTCTCGTGGCGACGCTCGGCGCCGCGGGGGTGGTCTACGGCCTCGGTGATCTGATCGGACTCGTCGTCGCGGTCGTGATCGGGATCGCGGGCGCCGCCGTCGCCGCGTTCGCCGCCGGAAAGCCCCCCGCGCCTCCCGAAGCGAAGGCGAGCGCCCTGCTCGAGGCCGCATCCGCCGAGGACGCGAAGCCCGAGCCTCCGTCGCGCTTCCGCGGCGAGCCGTGGGCCTCGCTCTACCGCCGCGCCGCGGGCTACATCGAGGCGCAGCGGTCGGCCACGCTGGCCGTCCAGGAAGTGGAGCGGCTCCGGAACGAACTCGAGCAGAAGTCGGCCTCGCCCGACTCCTTCGAGCCGAGACCGTCGCACGCCGAGCACGAGCTCGTCGGTGGCGGCGCCGCGTCCGAAGGCTCCGACGTCGCCGGCCCGGTCGAGACGAGCGGAACCGCCGATCGGGTTCGCGAGGCCGTGGAGGAGGCGGTGGCGCCGATCGGTCAGGGCCTCGCCGCGATCGAGAGCGAGCTGGCGCCCTTGCTCCGGTCGCTCCAGGTCGCGGGGACGAATTCCGAGGGAGCCCCGAACGGCCACCCGGCGAAGATGGTCGACGCTCTCGTCCGCACCGCGGCCGACGGCATCGAGGATCTGGCCGCGGGCCTCATGCGGGCGAACGAGCTCGCGATCGTCGCGGAGCGCGTCACGAACCGGGCGACGCTCCTCGCGCTGAACGCGGCGCTCGAGGCCACCCGCTCGGGAAGCGAGGCGTTCGCCTCCATCGCCGAGGAGACGCGGCGCCTCGCGGAGTACGCTCGCGAGGCGACCGACACGATCTCGAGGCTCTCGAGCGAGATCGAGATGAAGGTCGGCGAGACGATCGGCTCCATCCAGTCGAGCAGCGAGGACGCGAAGGCGGCGGTCGATTCGATCCGCACCGGCGTCGCGTCGTCCCGCGCGGTCGCGCCGGAAACGGTTCAGGCGCTCGAGTCGCTCCTCGGGCGCGTCCGCGCCCTTCGGGCACGCGCCGAGGGCGTGGCGGCATCGCCGGCCGCCGCCGCCGCCGCGTCGCCGGTCCCGTCGCCCGAGCCCGTGCCGCCGTATTCGCTCCCGGCCGCCGGCGATTCGCCGACGCTTCAAGACTCCGAGCCGGCCCCGTCGTTCGTGACGCTCGACGCGTCGGCGCCGAGCGAGCCCCTCGAGACGCAGGGTGCCGAATCGGCGCCGGCCTGGGGCGACGTCACGCCCGCTGCGATCCCGACCCCGGACTCGGCCGGCAGCCACGATACGTTCGGCAGCCGCTCCATCGATGAGCCGGGCGCGCCGACGGAGGCGGAGGGGGCGTCGACGGAGGAGTCGGACGCCGCTCCGTCCGCGCCTCCTTCGGCCGAGCCCCCCGTGTCGTCGAGCGGGCCGCAGGTCGTCCCCAAGATTCCCGATTGGCTCGAAGGCATCGGGCCCCGCGACCATCGATAGGGCGACAGCCAAGGAGCTCTCATGCGATCGGCCGCTTCCGAACACTTCAACAACGAGCAGATGATGTCGCGTCTGAGCGCGACGTTCAGCGCGCTCATCCGCGAGGAAGTCGAGATCGTCCGCCGCTTTCTGGAGAGCGACGCTCCCGACCTGGAGACGCACGAGGTCGGTCCCCTGGTCGAGCTCTCCGTGCGGCTGGTGGAGCGGAGCGCCGAGTGGCTCGACGTCGGGACCGTGGCGTCTCTGACGCGCGAGCTGCGCGAGACGCTCGCCCAGCTCGGAAGCCTTCGCCCGGCGCAGCGCGAGGAGCTGGTGCGGCACTGCGGCGTCGCCCTGGAGACGCAGGAGAAACTGGCCGATCAGCTCCGCACGGACGGATTCGCGGGGCTCCTCGCTCACGCCGCCTCGGTGGGGGACGCGGTGGACCGGCTTCGCGCGCGCCTCGGCCGCGCGAAGGTGGAGGCCGTGAACGCCTCCCGCGGCAACATCGACGAGGTGACCCCCGACATGGCGCCGCGCGAGAACCTTCTCGCGCTCACGTTCGAGATCAAGTCGGCGCTCGTCCATCAGAACGACCGGATCGGCGCCATCAGCGAAGGGATGGGGAACACGCTCCGCTCGGTCCAGAGCGTGCTCGGCGAATGGGACGGGCTCCTGAAGGCGATCGACGTGCACCGGGTCGGGACGGCCGGGCCCGACTCCGGCGCGGGGCCCGCGCGCCGGCGCGCGAGCCAGGAGGCCGGCGCGACCGAGCGGGCGCTCATGATCCACCAGCGCCTGGACGAGATCGCGACCGACATGCGCGGGCTCATCCACGACGTGCACCAGCTCCTCGGCAGCCAGTACTCGCTCGAGCGGCGAGCGCGGGATCTCGACGAGCATCTCCTCTGGGAGTTCCTCGATCCTCTCGACCGGTTCGTCGACGAGTTCTACGCGGCCGCTTCCCGGCGCGACGGCGAGGAACTGCGGAGCGTGCTGACGATCCACACGGGCGGCGTCGGGTTCGAGCCGGAGATCGGCTCCATCCTCCTGCCTCATCTCCTCCGGCTTCTCGAAACAGCCGTCTCGCCCAAGGGAGAGTCGGCTCGGGAGCTTCGCCTCACGGCGGCGCGGGAGGGGCTCGAGGCGAGGATCGCGATCGAAGGCCGCGTCACGTTCGAGACGGAGGCGCTCCGGAACCTCGAGTCGTCGCTGGAGGAGCTGGGAGGCTTCGTCACGCTGCAGCGGGGCGCGAGCGGCTCGTCGCTCCTCCACCTCCAGTTCCCGATGGCCCGCTCGCTGCGCGGATTCCTCATCGTCGAGGCGGGCGGGCAGCGGATCGCGCTCCCCTGGAGCTCCATCGAGCGCATCCAGTCGAGCGCCGACGAATTCACCTGGACGGGCGGCGGCGAGAAGCCCGAGATCGTTCCGCTCGCCTCGCTCTTCGGCACGCCGGAAGCCGGTGATCCGGCGTCGCCGAGGGCGGGCGAGTCGCACCGCCGCGCGGACGGGCCCGTGGCCGTGCTCCGCTGCGGCGGAGGAACGGGCGCCATCGGCTTCGATCGGATCGTCTGGCGCGAGAACGCGCGCCTTTCGCCCCTCCCGCCGCGGCTCTACCCGGTGGAGGAGGTCCTCGGCGGAATCGTGGGCGCCGACAATCAGGTGACGCTCGTGCTCCATCCCGGCGCCATCATGCGGCGCCTGCGGGGCGACACCGCGTGCCGAGCCGTGATCGAGGAGGAGACCGCGTGAAGCGGCTCCGGATGGAGCGGCTCGAGCCGCGCGACCAGTTCCGCTTCTCGCTTCGCGGCGTCGTCGACGCCGACGGAGCGAGGGCGCTCGACCGCGTTCTCCTCGAGTGCCAGGCGCGCGGGGCGCGGGAAGTCCACCTCGACTTCTCCGGCGTGAGCGAGATCGCCTCGCTCGGCCTCGCGGTTCTCGAGCGCCAGGCGCGCGTCTACGAAAGCACCGAGCGGCGCATCGTCGTTCACGGCGTGGGAGGCGGCGTGCGGGAATCGCTCGTCGGCTCCGGCGCCGTCCTCTACGCGGGGAACGGCGCGGCCGACGCCACCGTGGCGTTCGGCGAAAACGGCTCCGGCCACGTCGCGACCACCGCGGCATCCTCCGCGATCGCGCCGCCTCCGCCGCTCCCGCTGCCTCCGGCCGTCTCGGCGATCGCCGACGCGTCGTCCGCGAGCGCCCCGAGCGCCGAGGAGCATCACGCCCTCCACCTGAGGCTCCGCCGCAAGATCGTCGAGTTCCGGAACATCTTCGAGATCACGCAGGGACTGAATCTCGCCCGCGACCTCGACTCCGTTCTGAATCTCTTCAGCCTCAGCGTCATGGGCCAGTTCGGCGTGGAGCGGCTCGCGCTCTTCCTGACCGACCCCGACCGCGAAGGCTATCTCGGCCCCCGCCAGGTCCGCGGCTTCGGGCAGAATCAGTTCCGCGATCTCCGCCTTCCGATCCCGTTCGCGCAGGCCCTCGTGGGCGACGCGACCTTCGTCGATCTCCGCCGCGGCGAGGCCGACGCGCCGTCCGCGGCCGACGAGCCGCTGGTCGGAGGCGAGGAGAGCGCCGGATCGGGCGAGATCGGAGAGCTGCTTCGGAAGTCGGGCCTCGAGTGGGGCGTGGCGCTCTGGGTGCGGCGCGACCTGATCGGCATGCTCTTCCTGGGCGGGCGAGGCGGGCGAAAGGCCTTCCAGGAGGAGGAGCGCGAGCTCCTGACGGTGCTGGCCCACCAGGCGGCGGTCGCCATCGCGAACGCCCGGTTCCACCGCCAGTCCGAAGAGCGGAATCTCGGCCTCGTGCGCGGGATGATGTCCCTCATCGAGAGCCGCGACGTCTACGCGAAGGGAAGCACGGAGCGCGTGGTCCGATTCGTCACGGCCATGGCCCGCGTCCTCCAGGTGCCGCAGGAGCAGGTGAAGACCCTCATCTACGGCGGGGTGCTCCGCGACATCGGGATGATCGCGGTGAGCCATCTGATCTTGAAGAACCCGGCGCATCTCTCCGAGGAAGAGTGGGCGATGATCAAGCAGCATCCGACGAAGGGCGCTCAGATCCTCGAGGAGATGAATCTGCCCCGGGACGTCGTCGAGGTCGTCATGAACCACCACGAGCGATGGGGCGGCGACGGCTATCCGCTCGGCATGAAGGGACAGGAAATTCCGGTGGGCGCGCGCATCGTGTCGCTGGTGGACGCCTACGTGGCCATGACGAGCGAGCGGCCCTACCGGCGCGCGCTGCCGTACGAGAAGGCCCGCCAGGTGATCTCGGAGAACTGGGGAACGCCGTTCGACCCCTCGCTCGTCGAGGTCTTCCTCGCCGTGCTCGAAAAGATGGAGAAGCGATCGCGCACGCGCGCCGAGATTCCGGAGCCGGACGTTCCGGACGGAGCGCTCCCAGCGGAGCGAGCCGAACTCGATCCGCTGGCGTCGGGGTCGACCATTCCCAACCCTCTGCCCGTGGAGACCGACTCGTGACCACCGAGAGCCTCCGTCCGCCGGCCGATCCGGGGACTTCGAAAGCGAAGCGAACGATCCTCGTGGTGGACGACGACCGCCGCGTGATCGACCTCCTGCAGATCTCGCTGACGCAGAACGGCTATCGCGTCCAGACGGCCCTGACGGGTGAGGAGGGGCTGGAGATCGTGCGCCGCGAGGCGCCCGACCTCGTCATCCTCGATCTCAGGCTCCCGAAGAAGAGCGGATTCGAGATCTGCGCCGCGCTGAAGAGCGCGCGGGAGACGGCGCACATCCCGATCGTCATGGTGTCGGCGAGCGCCGAGGTCGATTCGCGGCTCCAGGGCCTCATGCACGGCGCCGACGACTACCTGACGAAGCCCTTCTCGCCGAAGGAGCTGATCATCAAGGTCCGCCGCATCTTCGAACGGATGGACCGCCACGAGACGCTCGCCAGCAAGAACCAGGAGCTGGAGAGCGAGGTTCAGCGGAATCGGGAGGACCTCCTCGTCCGGAACAAGGAGCTCCGCTTCCAGGTCTACAGCCTGGAGACGCTGATGCAGCTCACGCACCAGCTCAACGCGTCGCTCGACCTGGAGCCGCTGCTCAACATGCTGATCCTGAGCGTCATGGGGCAGCTTCGCGTCAACTCGGCCTGTCTCCTGCTCACGGACGACCGCGAGAATCCGACGCGCCTCGACGTCTCGACCTTCAAGGGGCTGAAGGAGGAGCAGGTCCGCGGCATCGCGCTCTCCTACGACAGCGCCCTGGTGCGGGCCCTGAAGCCGTCGGAGTCCGAGGAGCCGCGCCCCATCCGGCTCGCTTCGCTGGAGCACGACCCGGGGCTGGCCGAGGACGTGGGCCGCTTCTTCGCGGCCGGATTGACGGTCGTCTGCCCCGTCGTCATGAAGAACCGGCTCATCGCCATGGTGGCCGCGGGCGAGAAGGTGAGCGGCCACGAGCACACGTCGGCCGATCTCGAGATGCTTCGCGCGCTCGCCGAGTCGGCGGGGATCGCCATCGAGAACGCGCGCCTCTTCCGCGACCTGCAGGAAGCGTACGTCTCCACCGTGCGGCTCCTCGTGTCGCGCATCGAGGAGAAGGATCCCTACACGCACGGGCACACCGAGCGCGTCGCCGCCTACGCGGTGGCCATCGCGCGGGAGATGGGGCTGACGCCGGAGGAGATCCAGACGATTCAGTTCGGTGCGTTCCTCCACGATATCGGGAAGGTCCACACCCAGGACGAAATCCTGCACAAGCCGGGCGCCCTGACCGAGGAGGAGTGGAAGACGGTGAAGGCGCACCCGGTCCGCGGCGCGGAGATGGTGCGGGGCGTGAAGTTCCTCGAGAAGTCGATCGACATGATCCGCCACCACCACGAGCGCGTGGACGGCAAGGGCTACCCGGACGGCCTGACGGGCGACCAGATCTCGCTCCACGCGAAGATCGTGAACCTGGCGGACGCCTTCGACGCCATGACCACCGACCGTCCCTACCGGGCCGGCATGACGACCGACCAGGCGATCGAACAGATGACGACGAAGGCGGGGTCCCAGTTCGCGACGGAGGTCGTGCAGGTCTTCGTCCCGGCGCTCTCGGAGGGACGCATCGGCGTCATCAAGAACGAAGCGCCCTGGAAGGCCCCCGAGGCGGAACACGCCAACGCGCTTCTCGGGCCGTCGGCCTCGGAGAAATCCAACACTTCCTCCAACTAGTCCCCGAACTCCCCACTCTGCGTGGGGGCGAGACACGAGTGAACCCTGCCGGCTCTACGGAGCCCAATCGCCGGCAGGGTTCACTCGTGTCTCGCCCAGCACCACTGTGAAGCCGGGGGATAGGTGGGGGTCTTTCGGTGGGGCCCGCTAGCCCACCTGCACGGGGGCGGGGCGGGAGAGGGAATTGAAGGGTGCGGGCGATTGGTGTGCCTCACTG
>DASTKG010000144.1:0-4313 GCA_035716005.1 Candidatus Eiseniibacteriota bacterium | reverse complement strand
CCGAAGCCGGATCGGCCCCAGGCGGAAGACCTCGATCTCCTCGCGGAATGCCCGCGGGTGCCGCGACGCGAGGAGCGGGTCCATTTCGTAACGGCGCGCCCAGCGGATCGGGTCGAGCCATCCGGGGTGCTCGTGGGGATGGAGGACGCGGAGCGAGGGATCGAATCGGGCGCGCGCCCCGGCCTCGCGCAGCGTGAACCCGAAGTCGGAGTCCTCGCGGAAATAGATGCCGCGCGCGGCATCGAAGAAGCGCTCGCAATACCCACCCACCCGTTCGTAGAGCGTTCGCCGCACGAAGAGATTCGTCGGAAGCCACGTCGGATTCGTTCCCTCCCGCCGCCTCGCGGGGCGCCCGTCGGGAAGAAGGGTGGCGCCCTCGAGCGCGTCGATCGCGCGCTCCCCTTGGAGCCGTGACGCGGCCGACGCGAGCCACGCGGGCTCGGGGAGGCAGTCGTCCTCCGTGAAGGCGAGGTACTCGCCGGAGGCGCGCCGTGCGCCGGCGTTCCGCGAGGCGCCGGGGCCCCGGCGCTCGGGCAGCCGTTCCACGATCGCGCCGGCCGTCGCGAGTTCGGCGGCCAGGGCGGCCGGCGGGTCGGTCCCGTCGAAGGCGAGAATCAGCTCCCAGCGATCGCGCGGCAGGCTCTGCGCGGCGAGCGAGGCGAGGAGCGCGCGGAGTTTGCCTTCGTCGCCGAGCGTCGGGACGACGACGGAGAGGAGGAGTCCGGAGGAGTCGGGGGCGGAACCGGCCGCGGCGCTCGCCACGACGCGTGGAGACCTAACGCGCGGCGGGCTGAACCCGCTCGAAGGCGCGCACGTCGTTCCGGAAGTGGTCGACGGTGCGGGCGAGGCCCTCGTCGAGCGCCGTCGACGCGCGCCAGCCGAAGAGCGCTTCGGCCCGCGAGGTCTCGAGGCAGCGGCGGGGCTGTCCGTCGGGCTTCGTCGGATCCCAGACGAGCGATCCCGTGAATCCGGAGTGCTTCGCGATCCGCTCGGCCAGCTCCTTGATCGAGATCTCGAAGCCGGCGCCGAGGTTCACGGGGTCGCTTCCCTCGAGCTTCTCGAGCGCGGAGACGATCCCGTCGGCGGCGTCCGCGACGTAGAGGAATTCGCGCGTCGCGCTGCCGGTTCCCCAGACCTCGATCTCCCGATCGCCCCGCTCCACCGCCTCCACGCATTTCCGGACCAGCGCCGGAATCACGTGCGACGAGTCGGGGTCGAAGTTGTCGTGCGGCCCGTAGAGGTTCACGCAGAGGACGTTCACGCCGTCGAAGCCGAACTCCTGGCGATAGGCCTGCGACTGGACGAGAAGCATCTTCTTCGCGAGTCCGTAGGGCGCGTTCGTCTCCTCCGGATAGCCGTTCCAGAGGTCGTCCTCGCGGAAGGGGACGGGCGTGAATTTGGGGTAGGAGCAGATCGTCCCGACCGAGAGGAATCGGTTCACGCCGCGCAGGCGCGCGTGCTCCATGAGGAGCGCGCCCATCTGGAGATTGCGGAAGTAGTAGGTGCCGGGGTAGCGCCGGTTCGCGCCGATGCCGCCGACGGTCGCGGCGAGGTGGATCACCATCTCCGGGCGGAGCGCGGCCAGCATCGCCACGACCCCCTCCTCGCGCGTCAGGTCGAACTCGGCCGAGCGGAAGGTGACCGCGTTCGTGTAGCCGCGCGCCTCGAGGGCGTCCATGACATGGCGGCCCAGGAAGCCGGAGCCTCCGGTGACCACGATGCGCGTGTCGAGGGCGATGCGGGGCGTCGTCATCGTCGCCGAGTCTAGGGCAGACCGCGCGCCAAAGTCCAGCGAGGCGAGCGCCTTGACCCGGGGCGGGGCCTGGGGGAACATCGGCGGCCATGGCCCCCACTTCGCCGCCCCGCGACGAGCCGCTCCTCGAGCGCGCGGCCGCTCTCTCCTTCATCCTCTTCGCCGCGGCGCTCCCCTGGTCGGTCGCCCCCATCTCGATCGGCGTCGTCCTCTGCGGGGCCCTCACGCTGGCCTGCTGGTGGCGGCCCGGCGGCGTCCGCTGGCTTCGAACCCCGATCGATCTCCCGGCCCTCGGCTGGATGGCGGCGCTCGTCGTCGCGAGTCTCTTCGCGCTCGACCCCTCGGGCTCGTGGCCGAACGTGAAGAAGGGGCTGCTCCTCGCGGTCGTGCCGGTGGCGGCCTACCACGCGCGCGACGAGCGGACCGCGCGCCGCGCCCTGGCCGCGCTCCTCCTGTCGGCCGCCGGCGCCACGATCTACGCGCTCGTCCGCTTCGCGCACGACGGAGGCGTCTTTCCGGCGCGCGTGCGGGGACTCGTGGGACACCCCCTCACCTACGGGGGGCAGGCGATGCTCCTGCTCTCCATCTGCGCCGCCGTCGCGCTCAAGGTTCGCCGCCGACGCTGGCGCGGCGGCGCGATCGCGCTCGCCCTCCTCGTGGCGCCGGCGCTCCTCGGCTCCTTCACGCGGAGCGCGTGGATCGGGACGTTCGTCTCCTTCGCCGTCATCATCGGGCGAACGCGCGCGCGCTGGATTCCGATTCTGGCCGGCGTCGCGCTCGCCGCGCTCCTGCTCGTTCCGGCGGGGTACCGAACGCGCGCGCTGAGCTCCTTCGACACCAAGAGCTACTGGAACGTGGAGCGGCTCCTCCTCTGGGACGCGGGGCTCTCGATGTTCCGCGACCATCCGGTCACCGGCGTCGGGCTCCAGGATCTCCATCCCCTCATCGCGCGCTACCGGAAGCCGGGCGCGCACGAGACCCACGGTCACCTTCACAACGTCGTGGTGCAGGTCGGCGCCACGATGGGGATCGTGGGCCTCGTCGCGCTGGCCGGGCTCTGGATCGGACTCGCGCGGACCGCCGCCGCGCCGCCCGGGCCGACGACGGAATTCGGGGCCGCGGCGCGAAACGCCGCGCTCGGCGCGCTGGCGGGCTTCATCGTCGCGGGCCTCTTCGAATGGAACCTCGGCGACGAGGAGCTCGTCGATTTCCTCACGCTCCTCGTCGGGATCGCCTTCTCGGCGCGCGCTTGGCGCGAACCGTGACGCGCCCGGGAGCCCTCGTCCTCACGCCCCGGCTCCCCTGGCCGCAAGACGACGGCGGGCGGATCGTCGCCTGGCAAGGACTCCTGGCGGCGGCCGAATCGCACGACGTCGCCTTGATCTCCTTCGCTCCGCCGGGAGAAACGGGCCCGGCGCCGCCGCGCGAGCTGATCGAGCGGGGTGTCCGCGTGACGAGCGTTCCCTTCACGCCGCCGGCGGCCGCCGCCGCCGCGTGGCGCGGCCTCTTCGGGCGGTGGCCCTACTCGCTCGCCCGCTATCGGAGCCGGGCGTTCGATCGGGCCGTCCGCGAGGAGATCGCGCGGCGGCGCCCCGCGGTCGCCTGCGTCCATCATCTCCACCTCGCCACCTACGTCGACGCGCTCGACGGCGTGCCGATGGTGCTGCGCGAGCACAACGTGGAATTCCTCTGGATGGCCCGCTACGCGCGCACCGCGGGCGCCACGCCTCGCGGGGCCTACGCGGCGATTCAGGCCGCGCGCCTCCGCCGCGCCGAATCGTATCTCTGCCGGCGCTCGGCGCTCGTGATGGCGATCCAGAACGAGGAGGCGCGCCTGCTCCGCGCCATGGCTCCCGGAACGAGAGTGGAGACGGTTCCCGTCGGAGTCGATCTCGCGGCGCTTCCCGAGCGAGCGCCGGCCGATCCGCCGGTCGTGCTCCTCGCCGCGTCGTTTCAGTGGCCGCCGAACGTGGAAGGCGCGCTCCGGTTCCTCCGCGAGGGGTGGCCGCGGCTTCACGCGCGCGTTCCGGCCGCCGTGCTGCGTCTCGCGGGGAAGGGGCCGCCGCCCGCGCTCCGCGAGGCGTGCGACGCGGCCGGCGTGGAGCTCGCCGCGGACGTTCCGTCCATGGCGATCGAGTACGCGCGCGCCTCGCTCCTGGTCGTGCCGATCTGGGTCGGCGCCGGCGCGAGGGTGAAGATCGTGGAGGCCCTCGCGTCCCGGCTGCCGGTCGTGTCGACCTCGATCGGCGCGGAGGGCCTCGACCTCGAAGCGGGGAAGCACTTCGTCGCCGCCGAGACGGCGGAGGCGCTGGCCGACGCGGCGTCCGATCTGCTGCGCGAGCCCGCGCGCCGGGAGTCGCTCGCGGCGGAAGGGCGCGCCGTCGCCGAGTCGAGGTGGTCGCTCCGCGCCGTCGCCGCGCTTCAGTCCCGGCTTCTTTCCTCCGTGGAGGCGGCCAATCCGATGGTGGCGCCGTCCGGAGAGCGAGGGTAGACTCGTTCGTTCCATGAGCCACGAGCCGACTCCCCTCGATTACGCCTCGAGCGCGAAGCCGTTCCTGCC